>NZ_JBNGOY010000047.1:0-47009 GCF_050589805.1 Carboxylicivirga fragile
TGATAAATCATTTTGCTAATTACAATGGTTAATGCCGATACAAAAGCACAGATTGATTTTTTTATCAATCGTTTTGGTTTGTAAACGGTATTATTCTAATCAGGATCGCATCTCTGATAATGGCCTCATAAAAGAGATGCGATCCCGATTAGATTTAAAAAAATAGGCTACCTAATAAAAGACAGCCTATTTTTTAACTAAAGGTTTAAACTAATAAATGCAACTAAATTGCTTTTATTAATATTATATAAACAGGAAAGTGATCGCTATAACCACCTCTGTAGCTAGTTCTTCCTACATAGGTACGATAAGGGTATCCCTTGTATCGTCCGTCTGGAACTAGTAGTTTTTTCCTATTGTAGATATGTGCCGACTTAAACTGATAACTTGAATATTTCTTTCCTACCAGGCTTGGTGTCACAATTATCTGATCAAATAAATTCCACTTATCGCGATATGCTAAAGTCCCAATACCATTACGATACAATACATCCATGGTATTAAATAAATTCTCTTTTCCCAATTCATCCTTATCACCTACAGCATTTAAGTGAACAGCTACACTTTCGTTTATTGGATCATCATTTAAATCACCCATTAATATCACCTTGGCTTTTTTATCCTTTGCCTGAATAGAATCTATAATCGAACGACTTAGTTTAGCAGCCTCATTTCGCATTGGTCTGCTTCGCATTTCACCACCGGAACGCGACGGCCAGTGATTGACAATAAAATGCATTGGTTCTCCGTCGAATATTCCTGAAACCAACAACTGATCTCTCGTATACAAACGCTCATCCACTTCTTCCTTATAAATGATTAAAGGAAGGGATTTACTATTGGTTACCTGAAAATACTTTGGTTGATAAATCATACAAACATCAACCCCTCGTTCATCAGGCGAATCGTAATGCACAATTTGATAGTTATAAGGTTTCAACTTCGGATCATTGACCAGGTCTTCAATAACCATTCTATTTTCCATTTCACACAAGCCAACAACAGCCGGTGCACCTATTCCTTCATCAGCACCAATGTCAGAAATCACATCTGCCATCATACTTATCTTTCTCCAATACCTTTCTCCAGTCCATTTATTTGATCCTTCCGGAGTAAATTCCGTGTCACGCACATCTGGCGTATCAATGGTGTCAAATAAATTCTCAAGGTTATAGAAAGCAACGATGCCAGCCTTGTAGGTTTGCCCATTCGCACCTAAGCCACTTAGTGCAATAATGCTAACAAATAATACAAATGAAATTCTCTTATTTAACATACTATTATATTATTTTTCAGGCAAGATAGTATTTTTTAATCAAACTACACAAATACTCTAAATCATTAACAGGCCTAACAGCTATAACACATCACTTCATCAACAAATCATTAAATTTACCTTAGTTCTATCAAAAAACAATCTAGACCGTCCGGTCTGTTCAAATATTTTCCTAAATTGCGCCTTATTATTTTAATTATAAGTGTTAAATTTATAATACCAAAAATCTAAAGAATCATCTATGTTAGCTAAAATCTCATTGCTACTTGGCTTGTTACTTATAACAATTACAGGGTCAGCGCAAGAGGCAGTCATCTCGGGGCTCATTAAAGATGCCGAATCCAATCAACTAATCGAAGGAGTTAGTGTATCAGCTTCTGACAAAACCACCACAAGTAATAGCGATGGTTATTTCTCCATTGAGCTTAAAGGTGGCGAAACTTATGAAATAGCTTTTTCAAAAGAGGGCTTCCGAAGCTTTACTATGATGGTAAGTACCGATCCAGATTCTCAAATTGAAATAGGCCCAATCTTTTTGGTTAATTTATCTACCGGCTCACAGGAGGTACCAACTATTACCATAACCGAATCGGGAAGTGACAATTCTTTAGAGTCGCAAACCATTCATGGCTTATTAAGTTCCTCACGCGATGTTTTCGTATCAGCGGCAGCCTATACTTTTGGCCCTGCTCGTTTTAGAATCAGAGGTTATGAATCGGAGCTTCAATCGGTGATGATCAATGGTTTTATCATGAATGAAGTTGAATCAGGTCGTCCATACTGGTCGAATTGGGGAGGTTTAAATGATGTAATGCGTAATACAGCTATTACAACCGATGCTGATCCAACGGGTGCCATGTATGAACCCATTGGAGGATTAACAAATGTATTAACTACAGCTTCAGAATATCGACCAGGCACTAAGCTTGTTTATTCCAATTCGAATCGTTCGTACCAAAATAGAGCAATGATAACCCACTCCACTGGTTTAATGGATAACAATTGGGCCTTTACAGTTTCAGGTTCACGCCGTTGGAGTCAGGAAGGTTATAAAGAAGCAACTTTTTACGATGCGAATAGTTTCTTTATTGCTGCTGAAAAAGTATTTAACCAAAAGCACCGCATTAACTTCACCGGATTAACAGCCATGTACTCCAGAGGTGTTGGTGGTGGAGCCATGCAAGAAGTATATGACTTAGTAGATGATAATTACTATAACCCATATTGGGGCTATCAGAATGGCGAAAAACGTAATGCCAGAGTAAGAAGTGGTAACAAACCGTTGTTTACTTTACAACACACCTGGACACCAACGCCTTCAACTAAAGTAAGAAGTACTGTTGGTTATTGGTTTGGTAAAGGTGGTTATACCTCTTTGAACTGGAACAACGCTAAAGACCCTCGACCAGATTATTACAGATATCTTCCGAGTTACTACACTAACGCTGAAGATCAAGAACGTGTAGCTGAGATGTGGAGAACAGATCCATCGGTTAGACAAATTGATTGGGATGGACTTTATAGAGCTAACCGCAACAATGGTTATTTTGAAGTACCTAATGCCAATGGAATTGAAGGCAATACCTATAAAGGAAACCGCTCCTTCTACATCGTAGAAGATCGTAGAAACGATATTTCGCAATTTCAATTCAACACCAATTTCGAGCACGATTTTGAAGAAAGCCCATGGGGATTAAACGGCGGGTTAAATGTAGATTTATACACCGGAGATATCTTTAATGTTGTTGATGATCTATTAGGCGGTGATTATTGGTTAGACATTGATCAATTTGCAGAACGCGATTTCCCTAACGACATCGATATTATTCAAAATGATTTAAATAACCCTAACCGCATTGTGAAAGAGGGTGATATTTATTCGCACCACTACAAGTCGCATGTAAATACTTACAACCTATGGTTAATGACCAACTTCGAGGGAGATAAGTACAAGGTATATTTTGGAGGCCATTATAAATACAATGAATTCTGGCGTGAAGGTCTAATGAAAAAGGGATTATTTCCAGATGACTCCTATGGCAATTCAGAAAAACAACAATTTCATACTTTTGGACTACGTGCAGGTGGTGAATACCGTTTTTCAGGACGCCACATCGTTAAGGCCAATGCCAGCTTTGGCAAACAGCCTCCACTTTTCCGTAATGTATATGTTTCTCCTCGAACAAGAGATCATGTTATTCCAAACCTAAAGGAAGAAACACACATATCGGTTGACGCAGGTTATTTTTACAGTTCGCCAAATCTAACTATGCGAGCAAGTGGCTACTATACAAGATTAAATGACCAGGCCAAAAACATGAACTTCTATCACGAAGAATTACGTTCTTTTGTGAATTACTCTCAATCAAATATCGACAAACAATACATGGGATTTGAATTTGGTGCTGAATACAAAATCACAACTTCACTTAGTGCTAACGTTGTAGCATCCGTAGGAGATTATACTTACCAATCAAATCCTAACGTGATTGTTACCCAGGATAATAATCAAGAATTATTAGAAACCGGAACCGTCTATTCGCAAGGATTCAAAATTAGTGGAACACCACAACATGCTTATTCAATTGGCTTAAAATACAATTCACAAAAATACTGGTGGGCAGGTGTAACAGCTTCCTATTTCGACCAAATGTACATGGATTTTAACCCAATTCCCAGAGCCTCTATTGAATTCTGGAGTTTACCTGAGCAATTGGATGCAGCCTATACAATAGATGCTTTTGCAGGTAAAAGCTGGCGTTTAGATGACTTCTACATCTCTTTAAGCGCTAACTTAAGCAATGTAACCAACAACCAAAGTTTTATTACAGGCGGTTACGAACAATTGCGTTTCAGTCCCGAGCGACCAGAACTATTTCAGCCTAAATATTATTACTATTATGGCTTCAACTATTTCATTAACCTAAGTGTAAGCTTCTAACCATATCATCATGACTAGTAAAATATTAAATACACTAACACTCTCAATTGCAATACTGCTATTGGTTTCATCCTGTGTTACCAATAACGACGATGCACCACCTGTAATACCGTTTACACCTGGAACAACAAAAACCATTGCAGAAGTCAAGGCATTATATGATTCACAATTATTCGATGACGAAGGGAAAGAAATCCCTTGGTACGATAGGGTTCCTGTCGAAATAACAGAAGATATCAGTATAAAAGGAATAATTAGTGCTGATGATAAAACCTCCAACGGTAACTTATACAAAGAAGGCTACGTTCAGGATAAAACTTCCGGTCTACGAATGACTTTTCAATCCTCAGGCGGACTATTTGTTAATGACTCTGTAATAATAAATTGCAAAGGATTATACCTAAGTGACTATGGGGACTTCATCCAATTAGGTGGCGATCCATACTTAGATGACAATGGCAATAACCGCGTTGCTGGTATCGACAAGCACAAATACCTAAAACGTAAAGTAATTGAAGGTCAGAAATTACAGCCCATTATTACCACTATTGATCAAGTTGGCGAAGAACATATGGCTATGTTAATCCAATTGAATGATGTACAATTCGCCGATAATGAACTTGGTAAGACCTATGCTGTAGCCAAAGATGAAGGTCAGGACCCACAAAGTGCAAATCGTGACTTGGTGGATTGCAATGGCAATAAAATAATCGTTCGTTCGAGTGGTTACTCAAATTTCGCAGGCACCTTGCTACCAGAAGGGAAAGGTACTTTTATAGGAATAGTATCGAAGTTTAACACTACTCTTCAATTAACCATCCGTCATTTTGACGAAATTATACTTGAAGGAGAGCGTTGTAGTGAAAATAATGAGATTATACTAGGCGAACCTGTTGAAACAATTGATGAAGATTTCTCAAGTGTTGGCGATAATCAGAACATCAACTTAAATGGCTGGAATAATTTCACCACATCAGGCAGTAGGAAATGGCAAGGCAAACATTTTGATGCGGATCGCTACGCCCAGGCAACAGGCTATAAATCAGGCGAAACCACAATGACTTCTTGGATAATGCTTCCTCCAATCATTGTAAAAACGCAAAAATCAATGTCGTTCATAAGTGCCAAAGCATATTGGGAACATACAGGTGTAAACAAACCACTCGAAGTCGTCTACTCAAGTGACTTTAATGGATCAAATATGGAATCTGCAACCTGGACAGAACTTACATTCAGACTGCCAATCGAAAGCTCTACTGATCATGAGTGGATTACCTCTGGGAATGTTGAATTACCTGTAATGAATGATAAAAATATTGTAATTGCGTTTAAGTATAATGGATCTGATACTGAAAGCACCTCAATACGAATTGATGACATTATTATTAACTAGTTTAAATAAATATCAATGAAAAACTTAAAGAATTTATTTTTATTACTCGTAGCTGGACTACTAATTTTTAGCTGTAGTGACGATGCAGAAGCTCCAAAAGAACCAGAAGCTCCTGGTGTAACAAATACTATTGCTGAAATTAAGGCATTAGCGACTGGTGATGTTGCCGTTGAAATTACAGAAGAAAAATCTTTCGATGGTGTAGTTATATCTAATCAGGGTGAATCTGGAAATTTTTATAAAGCCATCTATGTTCAAGACGAAACTGGCGCAATAAAAATCTCGTGCGATAAAGGTGAATACGAAACTTACACAATTGGACAGAAAGTTATTGTACACCTTCAAGGTTTATTTGTAGCAAACAACAATAACACTTATTTATTGGGTTCAGCTGCTGATCCTGATTACAAAGTAGCCTTAATTGCTGATGCTGATGTTGCTGCCACTGTTGAAAAGGTTGATGGCGGTGTTGCTATTGAGCCAACAACCGTTACTATTGACAACATTAGTGCAGACATGGTTGGTAGTCTTATTAAACTAGAAGAAGTTCAAGTTTTAACCGAAGATTTACAGAAAGGAATAACAAGTGGTTTAATGCTTTCTGATAAAAGCCTAAACCGCATTAAATTATATGTTTCATCTTATGCCGACGGATTAAAAGAGATTGAAACTCCTCAGTTAAGTGGATCTATCGCAGCTATTCTTTATCAAGACTACGATGGTAACTATAGTTTGACGCTTCGTTTAGAATCAGAGATTGTAATGGCTGATGCACGTTTCGACGACGGAACTACAGCTCCAGAAGCTGCTGCTGGTGTTAATGAAGGAACATATACGGGAGATGCAGCAAGTGACCTATTCTTTTCTGAATATATTGAAGGTGGATCAAACAACAAGTATCTTGAGATTTTTAATGGAACTGGCGCTGAAGTTGATTTAGCTGACTACGCTATCAAAGTGGCTTCAAATGGCAAACAATTCTCAGAAGTTGACTTTGTTACATTAAGCGGAAAACTTCCAAACGGTGCTAATTTTGTTATTGCTAACTCAGGAGCAACTCTAACTCTTCCTGACGGGAAAACTGCTTCTGTAGAATTTTCAACAGCTACCTATTTTAATGGCGACGATGCATTAGGATTGTTTAAGAACGAGACTCTTATTGATATCTTTGGTGTTGTAGGTGAAGATCCAGGTTCAGGTTGGGAAATCGATGGCACTGCTGATGCTACCAAAGATCACACATTGATCAGAAAATCTACAGTACAAAATCCAGCAACCACTTGGAATACTTCCGAATGGGAAATTAAAGATAAAGATGATGTTTCTAACATTGGTTCTCACACCTATGCACCAGCAAACTAATTCATAGTTTATTTTTTAAATATAAGGCTACCTACCTAAGGTAGCCTTTTTCATAAAAAAATTAAAAATGAAAGCGATATTCAGCACTCTACTATTTTGTCTAGTCCTTATGGCCTGCAGCAAGGACGATACCACTGCAGATCAGAAAAAGGATGATGACCTTATTAATCTCGACAAAGCCAATCACCTAAGCCCAAATGTAGATGGCAATGGCAAAATCATTGTTGAATATTCACCAAAGGACTATGTTGTTCAAGTTGACGATGGCCAACACATGCTTTCTGTTCGCATACCTGATGATTATTATTCATCAGCTTCAACACTTTCTGGAAGCGAGTTAAAGTCGACACTTTCTCAAATAGTCAATTCCGGAGCGATAAAACTGCAATACTCAAGCAGCTCTAGTAATGATGTGTGGGACATGTGCGAAGCCGGTGATCAAAACCCGTCTAACAGCAATGAGGTTTACTTAATCTACACCGAAAAAAGCATGGACAAAACAGAACACAGTACCGGATCCAATGGCTGGAATCGCGAACATGTTTGGGCTAAATCACATGGTGATTTTGGTACCAGCCCAGGTCCAGGCACCGACGGCCATCACCTTAGAGCTTCAGATGCCGGAGAAAACGGCAACAGAGGAAATCTGGATTTTGATGACGTTAATGGGCCACGTACAAAAAATGGCAGCTATTACGAACCTCCTTTAAGTGCTAAAGGCGATGTGGCACGTTCTATTTTTTATATGGCCTTACGTTATGGTTATACGGTAGATAATGGAACTGGCCTAGGTGCTCGCCATGGTAAATTAGAAACCTTGCTTGAATGGAATGAATTGGATCCAGTTGATCCATATGAAATACGCCGAAATAATATCATTTACGATTTCCAAAAAAACAGAAATCCTTTTATCGATCATCCAGAATTGGTAAAATATGTATTTGGCAGTAAAAAATCGGAGGAATGGGTTAACTAGTACCCTCAAATTGTAAATTCTAAAGGAACGGTTCTCTTATGTATTTTAATACAGAGAGAACCGTTCCTTTTTTTTATAAAAGGATGACATCTTTATTAAAATGTAGGACAAAAGATGTCATCCATTGTTACAAACATCATATTTTTCTGTCACGAAATAACCAATTCGAAACAATTTATTAATTTTTACTTATTTATTCTCACTTTTTATTGCGATTTAGTTTCTATTTATTACTTTTGAATCAGATTAAGAAACAAATTAACTCCATTACTATATTAAAAATTAAAAAGTCATGTGTGGATTTGCAGTGTATACAGGAAGTGACAAGATGGACAAACTAAGGTTTGCGAGTGAGTTTAAAAAGATTCAATACCGCGGACCAGATAATTCCATCACCAGGGATTTTGAAGATGAAGGCTGGATGGGTTTTCACCGCTTAAGCATTATGGATGTTTCGGCAGCTGGTAACCAGCCATTGATTTATAAGCACATTAATTTGGTATGTAATGGAGAAGTATACAATTACGATGCGCTACGAAATCAATACGAATCATCATTCGAATTCAAATCAAGCAGCGACTGTGAAGTGATCATTCCCCTATTTCTCGAAAAAGGGATTGAAGAAACTGCACAATCTTTAGATGCCGAATTTGTTTTTGTGATCTATGATTCGGTTGCTAAAAAATATTTTGCAGCTCGTGATCCAATTGGCATTCGTCCTTTATTCTATGGTTATTCTGATGAAGGCGAAATAATGTTTGCCAGCGAAATGAAAAGTTTACACAGTTTATGCAAAGAGGTCAAAGCCTTCCCTCCAGGACATTATTACGATGGAGAAAGCATCAAACAATACCGAGATATTTCAGCAGTTAAAGAATATGTAGATCATGATATTGAGGAGGTATACCAAAACATCAATGAAAAATTAACAGCAGGTATTGAAAAACGCTTACATGCAGACGTTCCAGTTGGATTCCTTTTAAGTGGAGGTCTCGATTCAAGCTTAGTTTGTGCTGTTGGCGCCAAAATGCTTGATAAACCAATCCGCACATTTGCGGTGGGTATTGAAGACGATCCTATCGACACTAAATATGCAAGAGTGGTAGCTGATTACTTGGGAGCCGATCATACCGAAGTACTTTTTAAACGACAGGATATTTTTGACTCATTAAGTCATCTGATTTTTTGTCTTGAAACATACGATATCACCACTATACGTGCCGCAATGGGCATGTACATGATTTGTAAATATGTGGGCGAAAACACAGACATTAAGGTATTAATGACAGGCGAAATCAGTGATGAGATATTTGGTTATAAATACACCGACTATGCGCCCTCGCCCGAAGCCTTTCAACAAGAAGCTGAGAAGCGATTGAAAGAGATTTATATGTACGATGTATTACGTGCCGACAGAAGTATTTCTTGCCATGGACTGGAAGCTCGTGTTCCTTTCGGAGATCTTGATTTTGTTGAATATGTAATGAGTATTCCTCCTGAAAAAAAGATGAATTATACAGGTGTAGGGAAATACATCCTTCGCAAAGCCTTCGAAGATGACTACCTTCCTAAGGATATTCTTTATAGAGAAAAGGCAGCCTTTTCAGATGCAGTAGGTCATAGCTGTGTTGATTATTTAAAAGCATATGCCGAAGAAATGTATAGTGATGAGGATTTGCAAAAGGCAAGGTTCAAATACTCGCATGCCACGCCAATATCAAAGGAATCGTTGATGTATCGCGAAATTTTCGAGCAACACTTTGAAGGTAGAAGCAAAAATGTTAAAGATTTTTGGATGCCAAACAAGGAATGGGAAAACTGCGATGTTGATGATCCTAGTGCAAGGGTATTACCAAACTATGGAAAGAGTGGAAGTTAAGACAAAACATTAACCATGATAAACGAGAAAGCCGAATTACCTCTTAGGTAGTTCGGCTTTTAAATACATTAGGCTATGTCACTATCAATGGTAGAGACACTCAAAAAGATAGTTCAACCCCTATCAGGGTTGTTTTACCATGATCCTATTTCCACGGGTTTGAATCCGTGGCTATGAATGTTGAACCATTTCATGGTTCTTTGTATTCTTAAAATCCGGAAAGGATCTAATGATGACATGGCCATATAGACACTGTATCACAAAGTGTGTAAATCAATAATATCCTGAGGGCTCAATTTTCTTTAATCTTCCTCAAGAAATTCCTTTATAGCACCTAAATAATACTCATTCCAGCCTTCAGAAATTTCTTCCAACGCTTCGTCTGGAATATTGGTATGAATAACATCAATCTGCACTTTACTGGCACCTTGGGGGAAAAACTTGATGGTTACAAGAGATTGTTCTTCCTGATCGCCAAAGTACCATTCCTGAACAATTTGTTTTTGTTCTTCAACTTCAACGATTCGCCCAACAATATCGCCCTCCCACATCGAAAATTCAAAACCTGATTCAGTACTCATTGTAGCAGGATAACCACTCCACAATGCAATTGTGAAAGGATTAGTAAAAGCGGCATAGACATCCTCTAACTCAGCCTTTATTTTTATACGGGTTTTAAAATCTTTCATCTCATATCTTTATTTCTTCAAAGAAACAAAAAAGATCTTGCATATCCTGCAAGATCTTTTAATCCAAAGCCAAAATCTAATTAAATACCTAAGGCTGTTATTAAATCTGCCACCCGATTGAGATGTATGCTTGAAATACCATTCATTTGCTTACGCAATTCAATATGCTCCGCATAATATTTGTGAGCTGTTGTAATCGGAAAATCCTTATTATAAAACTGCATTTCATTTTCCTGCACCTTTATTCGATTCGATAATTTTTGAAGCTGCTCAACATGTTCATCCAGCACCATTAATTCAACCGTATTTAATTCTTCAATGTATTCTTCAGTTTTTACCTCTTCGTTTCGCTCCTTTAAGAGATGAATTTCCTTAACAAACAAAAGCAAACGATTTTTCCACATCTTATACTCAAAGTCAAGATCTACCAAGTTAATTTTCCCATTTTTCATAGCAATGTGTATTAGATTGTACGACCTAAATAAGATAGCCAATTAATTACTAATTAACTAGGAATTCAGCCCTCTTTTTTGAACATTTTGCTAGTTGATTCTATTCTCTTGGGTTTTTAGTCGACTAAATCAACACTTAAATAATACCATGTAATCGCTGAATAGATATGGAACGAGTTATGAGAAAAGTTTTCTCACACCGGAGAAACGTGAGATAGACGAAGTCAATGACTAATCCCGATGGCTATCGGGAGGCGAGTTCCATGTGCCCATTGAAAAATAAAATATAGACACATGAAACTAAAATGATTGCGTGAAAAATAATTTTCTCTTCTTACACAATATAAAAGCTTATAACTTTTTTACATTTTTTTTTACACACATTTGGTAAACACTAGAAATACTCTATATTTGTAGAGGAAAGTTTAAGAATTTTTAGTATTTAACCCTATAATTAAGGAGTATTATGAACAAGGCTCAATTAATCGATGCAATTGCTGGTGAAGCAGGTTTAACTAAAGCTGACGCTAAAAAAGCGCTTGATGCTTTTATCAAAGTAACAGGTGATTCATTGAAAACAGGTGGTCGTGTTGCATTAGTAGGATTTGGTTCTTTTGGTGTTTCTGAAAGAAGTGCTCGCACAGGTAGAAACCCACAAACTGGAAAAGAAATTGAAATTCCTGCTAAGAAAGTTGTTAAATTTAAGGCTGGTAGTGAGTTAAGCGACTCTATCAACTAATTTAAGTAAGGCAACCAAAAAAATATTTAGAGAGTACATTTGTACTCTCTTTTTTTGTTAATATAGATTACGATATCATTAACTATCAATGATAAAAGAGCTCATAAAGTTTTTGGAACCTTGCGTTACTGATGAAAGAAGGGATCAGATGCTGGCCGTGCTGTCTGAGAGAACTAAATACCTAACAGTTGTTCTTGAAGACATTTACCAGGCACAGAATGCAAGTGCTGTGCTTCGTACCTGCGATGGTTTCGGCATTCAAGATGTGCATATCATAGAAAACAGAAACACCTACGACATTAATCCCAAAGTGGTTATTGGAGCCAGCAAATGGTTAGATCTTAACAAGTACAACACCAAATCAAATAATACACTTGACGCCATCAAGCATTTAAAAGCTCAAGGCTACCGAATTGTTGCAACCACTCCCCACGACAATGACACTAATCTGGAAGATTACGATTTAAGCAAAGGTAAAACAGCTTTGGTTTTCGGAACAGAAAAAACAGGTGTTTCGAAAGAGGTAATGGACGAAGCTGATGAATTTATTAAAATTCCTATGTTCGGCTATTCCGAAAGCTTTAATATTTCTGTGGCAGCCGCTGTTACTTTACACCACCTCTCCTATCAACTAAGACAAAGCGAATTACCCTGGCAATTGACCGAAAATGAAGCTGACAAACTATATGTTGATTGGTTAAAAGAGACCATAAAAAAGAGTGATTTACTAGTTCAAGAGTTCTACCAACGTAATGAAGATTACAAATAATTAAACTTTTTTATTAGCTTAGGGATTAAATGGCGATATTTTTTTAAATTTGGCAAAAAACATAGTCTATGAATTGCATTATTATTGATGACGATAAGCTTTCTACAAAAATAATTCAGGAGTTTGTTGAAAAGACTGACGGCTTAACCTTAGTTGGAAGTTTTGACAGTGCGGTGAGTGCAATCAATTTCCTTTCCAAACCTGACAAAGAGCATATCGATTTAATATTTCTAGATATTGAAATGCCTGAAATGAGTGGCATTGATTTCCTTAAGTCTTTAGATGAATTACCACAAGTTATTGTTTATTCTTCGCAAGAAAAATATGCAATTGAGTCGTATGAGTATGATGTAACTGACTATCTTCTAAAGCCTGTTCAGTATGGTCGTTTCATTAAGGCCGTGAAAAGAGCTAGAGAAAAGAATGAGGAAACAGAAACAGTATCGAGAGAAAGTAGTGAAATATTCATCAAGAATAATAGTTCGTTAGTACGCGTTAAGTACGATGATATTCTTTGGATTGAAGCGCTTGAAAATTACGTAGTACTAAATACGTTTAAAGATAAATACACCATTCACTTTACCATGAAGGCCATTTCGGAGAAAATGCCACCGGATCGTTACGTACGCGTACATCGTTCATTCATTGTAAATATCAATAAGATTAAAGTGATTGAAGATAATTCAGTTGTAATCCTTCACGAAGGAGGTTCTAAGATTATCCCGATTGGAAAATCGTACAAAGATAAGTTGATGGACGACATTAACTTGATTACAAAATAAATAAAAAGGCCATCTCACGATGGCCTTTTCTTTTACACTAAAATTTATCAAGCAAGTCTTTTGCAATGAAAGAATTCAACGGTGTTTGAAGATAAAATGAGTAATCGCCTTTTTGTTTATACAACCATTGGTATTTTTCTTCCACGGGTAAAAACATTTTCTCATCAACATTAGCACTATCCACCAACTTAACAACTAACAACGTTGCCTTGTGCTTTTTCCACTTGGCTACATAACATTGTTTCACACCAAGCATTTCATAAAAATAAGAACAAGTACTTGCCCTATTTTCAAATCCCAGTCTACCGTTCATTAAAAGTAAATCATCGGCACCAAGATCATTATACCAATCGGGTACTTCTCGATTAGACAAGGGCTGATTATTGTCTATAAATGCTTGCACTATTTCATTGGATATCGATTGCGCTTCGGCACTTCCGGTTGTATTTATGAGAGATAAATAATACGACCCAATAGCAACTTGTATTTGATAGGGATTGCTACATACGTGATGTAGATCTGCTAACTCATTACCTTGGCACCTATAAGTATTGACGGAATAAATACCAAAGGCCATATCCGAATCTTTCATCTCATAAACTTCAAACTTCAGCTCTCCATCGTCATATTTAATACTTTGTACGGTCAAAGAGATAAAATCATACTCACGATATAATTCTGATCCTCCATTCATATATCCGTACAAGGCTCCGGCATCATACCTCTGTTCTGACTCAACTTCATAATCAGATTGTCCTTTTACTTCTATAAACAACAAGAAAAAAGTTATCACTAGAAAAATCTTACTCATATATTATCCTATTAATGATTCGATTTCAATTTTGGTGATATCGGCCACCCCTAACTCCAATTCTTCAGCCAATTCAACAAAATGCAAATATTTTGGATCATCCTCTTCCTGTACCCCCTCTGCAATTCGTTTTTTAACAACTATATCATGTCCTATTCTGTCAATGGCAACCGCATCGGAACCAATCATAATGGTATTATAATTACAAATAAATTGCGGATTAGCAGCCGGCCCCCCATTGTAACAACCACGTAAGCCATCTACAATATTGAGAACTACCTTATCACGAATAGGCGGAAAAGCACAAACTTCGGCACAAGTCTCGCTCCATAGTTGTTTGTGCAAACGTCCAGTATTACTAACCGATCCATAGGCCAGGTTTTTTAGACATAAAGTAGTAGTTGCCCCTGCATTTTTAAGAATAGGCACGTTTATTATTTTATCAATTTGCTGCGTACATATCTTTGTGAAGTATGAATACTTGCCGCCATTTACCATATATGGCATGGTATATTCATCGTACTCACCTTCCACTTCGGCGTAATAATACCATTCCTTATCAATCATCTTCTCACCGTACAACTTTCCATCTTCACCGTAAAATCCACCATCCTTATCTTGCTGCTCGGTACCAGCGATCTCAACACCCGGATAATTATCAGAAGTAAATCCGGTCTCATGTAATTGCATCAAACGTCGGTCCCAAATCACAATGTTTTCACGCTTAACCCCAGCTGCTTCAAGCTGCTTAACAATGGATTGAACCACAGCATGACTAGTAGTTAGGAGTTTGCCTGCAACAGGGTTAACCTTTAAACCAATCACCTCATCGCTTCCAACAAAATGTTTCCAAGCCTTATTAATGTCAGACTCTCCTGTTAATTGTAACAAACCTTTTTCAATCATCTGAAAAGCTACATCCTCTTGTATTTGATTGTCAACAACACTTTTCTCATTCACAACTTTAATGACTTTACCCGGATATTTACCCGGCATCGATTTTTCATTTCGTGGATACTTTAAAGCATCTGCAATATTAGTTGCTGGTTTCACTGCAGCTTCCTCTTTTTGAGGTGCAGCCAATATCGATTTTGGATGTGCTAAAAGAGCACCAGCACCAGCAACTGAAGCTAACTTAAAAAAGGAACGTCGATTAAAGTTTACTTTACTCATAACTAATGGATTTATGTACACACCAAAATAACCATAATGCACGACTATTTCATCAAAACAAACTAGAAATACTGATTTTCAATTCACTTTTTTCATACAAACTCATCATTATTGCGATATCAGAATAACGACCTATTTCGTCAGACGTCAACAAAGGGAATAGTTAGTCATTTTATTAATACACAAAACCTCACATAAAACTCACATTTCACCAATTCATTAAGAATTAAGCCTAAAAATCGCTAATTTAATGAACTGATAATAAGATTTCAATAGAAACAAGCGCACACCTAAACTATCAAAGACAAATCACACATGAGAATACAGAACAAGCTCAACAAAACTCAACTCTTCTTATTACTAACCGTTCGCGTTTTATTGGGATGGTACTTCTTATACGAAGGTTGTAGTAAATTACTGCATCCACACTGGACAGCCATTGGCTTTCTTAAAAGTTCAGAGGGTTGGTTTTCCTCCTTTTTTATATCAATAAGTGAAAACCCCAATACAGTAGACATTATTAACTTTCTTAATATTTGGGGACTTATAGCCATAGGACTTGGTTTAATACTTGGTGCTTTATCACAAGTGGCAAGTATCGCTGCAATATGCATACTCACTCTTTACTACCTGGCTCATCCGCCATTGATAAATACGAGCCAACAAATGCTAATGGAAAATACCTTATGGGTGGATAAAAACTTAATATTCATCGCCATACTTTTGTTACTTTATAGCCTACCCACCAGCCACATAATTGGCATTGATCGCTTCTTATTTAAAAACAAACGCAACTAAGTAGTATGGACGATAATAAAACTCCCAAAAATAAATTCAGCAGACGAGACGTACTGAAAACTTTGGCCACAGTACCGGTATTAGGTGCATTCGGCTATGGTTTGGCTAAGAAACTCAATTTTCAACAAGAAAAGACCTATAACATAGCCGATGAACTGGGGCTTAACCTTTATGATGCACCGAGCAACATTCAGTCATCAAGTGGTGCTACCATAAAAGTGGGAATAATTGGATGCGGAAGCAGAGGTAAATATTTATTGGAATCGGCCGGCTTTGCACATCCCGATACCCTCAAAAACTGGGAAGAAAACAACCATAACAATTCGAATGACAAACGTTTAGAGGATTTTAGGAATCAGGATGATTTAAATATGGAGATAACGGCTATCTGCGATATATTCGATCATCATGCCGATCAAGCACTTCAGGCATCAGCCAATGAAAACAAACTAACAGATACGAAACAAATCCATCCTAAAGCCAAACGGTATAAGCGTTACACCGATTTATTAGCTTCAAAAGATGTGGATGCGGTTATTATTGCCACACCCGACCATTGGCATGCTCAAATGTGTATTGACGCTGCAAAAGCAGGTAAACACATTTATGTTGAGAAAGGATTTACACGAACGGTGGAAGAAACCTTCGCCATAAGAGAAGCCATTGCTCAATCAAGTATTGTGATGCAACTGGGCCATCAGGGACGACAAACTGCCAGCTTCAACAAAGCCAAAGAATTAATTGACAAAAATGTGCTTGGTAAAATATCTCTAATTGAGGTTTGCACCAACCGTAATGATCCCAATGGCGCATGGGTCTATCCTATTCATCCAGATGCAAATGCCAATACCATAGACTGGCAGCAATTCATTGAACCAACAAACTCACACGCTTTCAGTGCTGAACGTTTTTTTAGATGGCGCTGCTGGTGGGACTATGGTACCGGATTGAGCGGAGACTTGTTAACACATGAATACGATGCCATCAATCAAGTTTTACAATTGGGCATTCCACATTCCGCAGTAGCATCTGGTGGTGTGTATTATTTCAAAGATGGCCGTGAAGTACCTGATGTTTTTCAGTCCGTTTTTGAATATCCCGATCGCGACTTAACATTTATGTATAGCGCTTCATTGGCAAATGATCATTATCGAGGAAAAGTAATTATGGGACATGATGCGACCATGAAAATGGAAAACACCTTAAGCATTTATCCTGATAGCCGATCGACTCAATACAAAAAACAATTAGATGCCGGATGGATAAATCCAAATAAAGCCATGATAACATATGCGCCAGGGCAAAACAGCCTTGACGTGGTTAGTTCGGCCACCGAGCAATATTTTGCCAGTCGAGGTTTGCTTTATACACATGTTGAAGGCAAACGTGTAAATACCGCTCATCTGCATATCAAAGAATGGCTCGAATGCATTCGCCAAAACAAGAAACCAAGTTGCGATATCGATCAAGCCTTCGAAGAAGCCATTACAGCACATATGGCCACCATTGCTTATCGCGAAAACAGAAAGGTTTATTGGGACGCTGACAGAGAAAAGATCATATAAGTAGAAAGAACAAAATATAGCACATTTATTCATCAAACACATCCATTATGACACACAAAAAATCAAGCTTAGAAATGAGTCGACGCCGATTCTTGAGCAACGCCGCATTGGCTGCTGCCGGATTAACCATTCTCCCTTCTAATGTAGTGAGTGGCCTTGGTCACCGTGCACCAAGCGACAAGCTAAATATAGCAGGCGTTGGAATTGGTGGGCGTGGTTTTGGTGTACTCAAAGCCATGGAAAGCGAAAACATTGTTGCCTTATGTGATGTGGATTGGAAATATGCCAAGGGCTGTTTCGATTATTTTCCAAAAGCTAAAAAATATTGGGACTGGCGAAAGATGTTAGATGAAATGGGTGACTCCATAGATGCTGTTGTGGTAGCAAGCGCAGATCATACACACGCCATAATTGCGGCTACTGCTATTACAATGGGTAAGCATGTGTATGTAGAAAAGCCATTAACCCATACAGTTTATGAATCACGCCTACTTACTAATTTAGCAGCACATTATAAAGTTGCCACACAAATGGGTAACCAAGGTGCTTCTCTTGAAGGAGTTGCTCAATCTACCGAATGGATTCAAAATGGTGAGATTGGTGAAGTACGAAAAGTAGAAGCATTCACCGATAGACCAATATGGCCACAAGGTTTAAACAGACCTGAAGAGGTACAGAAAATACCGGAAACGTTCAATTGGGATTTATTCGTTGGACCTGCAAAAATGCGACCTTACAATGAAATCTATACCCCATGGAATTTCAGAGGCTGGTGGGATTTTGGAACAGGTGCTTTGGGTGATATGGCCTGCCACATCTTGCACCCTGTTTTCAAAGGTTTAAACCTGGGCTATCCGACAAAAGCGCAAGGCAGCTCGACCTTGTTATTGACAGATGCCGCACCTACAGCTCAAAAAGTTAAGATGGTTTTCCCGGAACGTAAGAAAGTAGGTAAATTAAAAATGCCTGAAGTAGATGTGCATTGGTACGATGGTGGTTTACAACCTTTAAAACCCGAAGGGTGGCCTGCAGGAAAAGACATGAATAACAGTGGAGGCGGCGTTCTTTTCCACGGTTCAAAAGACACCTTGGTATGTGGTTGTTACGGCAAAGATCCTTGGTTATTATCGGGTAATGTGCCAAAAGTTGCTAAAACATTACCTCGTATAAACACCAGTCACGAAATGGATTGGGTGCGAGCTTGTAAGGAATCAGCAGACAACAGAACGGAAACCTTATCTCCTTTCAGCGAAGCCGGGCCATTCAACGAAATGGTGGTAATGGGCGTATTAGCCGTTCGTTTACAAGCCCTCAATAAAGAATTGGAATGGGATGGCGCCAACATGCGATTCACCAACATTGGTAATGATGAAACCATTAAAACAGTGATTAAAGATGGATTTAAGATTCATGACGGGCATCCTACTTTTAGTAAGGAGTGGACTGATCCAATTAACGCCAACGCTTTTGCTGCAGAATTAATCAAACACAATTATCGCGATGGATGGACTTTACCTCCAATGCCGAAATAAACTATGTATTACCTTATTGAACACTTAAATATTAAAGACATGACAAACAAACTAATTTTAATTATAGCTACAGCCATGCTAACACTTGGTTCATGTACCGAAAAATCAGGCCCGAATACTCTTACAAGCGAAGAAAAAGCCGATGGCTGGGTGCTTTTATTTGATGGCAAAACATCAGACGGCTGGCGCAACTATGCGAAAACAACCTTCCCTGACGGGTGGGATATTACAGAAGACGGTACCATTCATTGCCCTGGCTCGGGACGTGGCGAAGCAGGTGGTAAAGACCGTGGTGATATTCTCTATGGCGAGAAAATGTTTAGTAATTTTCATCTAAAATTGGAATGGAAAATTTCGGAAGGTGGTAACTCCGGTATTTTCTATCTGGGACAAGAAAATGAAAATTACGATTACATCTGGATGACGGCACCCGAAATGCAGATATTGGATAATGAGAAACACCCTGATGCCAAAGCTGGTATTGATGGTAACCGTAAGGCAGGATCCTTGTACGATTTATATTCTGCTACGCCACAAAATGCGAAACCTGCAGGCCAATGGAATACCGTAGAAATTAAAGTTTATAAGGGCTCCGTATGGCACATCCAAAATGGTAAAACTGTAGTTGAATATCATTTATGGACTCCAGAATGGAACGAATTAGTGGCTGGCAGTAAATTCCCTGGCTTAAACCCAACTTGGGCCGATGTGGCTTCTGAAGGTTATATCGGACTTCAGGATCACGGTGATGATGTATGGTTTCGTAACATTAAAATTAAGGAATTATGAGAATCCTAAATTCAAAAAACATATTAATTGTAATTGTAACTACCATGTTATTTAATGCCTGCGCACAACCGGTTAAAAAGGACATTGGTCTTCAACTATGGTCGGTACGCGACGACATGAAAAAAGATGTAAGTGGCACCATTGAGCAAATAGGCCAGATGGGTTACACCTTTGTGGAAACAGCTGGTTATAACAATGGGCAGTTTTATGGCATGGAGCCGACAGACTTCAAACAACTATTAAACGATAATGGTCTGGCCTTTATTTCATCTCATACAGGCCAACCTTTACCTGATTCAAGCTCGTGGGAAAGAACCATGAATTGGTGGGATACATGCATAGAGGCTCATGTTAAAGCTGGCGTTAGATACATTGTGCAACCATCAATGGATAAACATGGCTATGGTTCGTTAGAAGACCTGAAACGTTATTGTGACTATTTCAATGTTGTTGGTGAAAAATGTAATGCAAAGGGTATTCGTTTTGGATACCACAATCACGACAAGGAATTTTTAGCTGAAGATGGTCAGATACGTTACGACTTTATGCTTCAAAATACCGACCCTGAAAAAGTGATGTTCCAACTCGATTTATATTGGATTATGAAAGGTGGTAAGAATGCACTTAAATATTTTGAGAAATACCCAAAGCGATTTGAACTGTGGCATGTGAAAGATGAAAAAGAACTGGGAGAAAGTGGTTTAATGAACTTCGAACCGATTTTTAAAGCCTCAGAGAAAGCCGGCATGCAATACATTATTGTAGAAGTAGAACGATACAACTATACACCACTTGAAAGTGTGAAAAAAAGTCTCGACTTTTTAACGGCTGCGAGCTATGTGAAATAGGCACAAGATTAATAAAAAAGCAAGGACAACTTTAATTGCTGTCCTTGCTTTTTTAATATGTCTGCTTAATTAGAGCACCGGTTTTACAAAAAACTAAAAATAATAGCTTGCTCCTAAACCAAAAGAATCCATACTAAAATCAAGCCTAAAATCATTAGACTTACTTTTAAACTCTTCCTCTTGCTCAATCACCTTAACAGTAGCGTAATTATAGTATAGTGCGCCAAAATACGTTTTAATAGCGAATTTCTCCGAAATAAAATAGCTTATTCCAGGTAAAACAGCCAAACGATATTCTCTTGATTTGTAATCAGTGTCATCATTAGTTACTCCTTTTTTAAAACTAAATGTTAAATTGACAGTGGTGGTAAAATAAAACTTTTCACTTAGTTTGCTATAGTTTCGAAAATAAGGATTTATTGAAAAGGCATTAGTTTTTAGTATATCATTGTGGTTAGTATACTTATTAAACTCATAACCTAAACCCAAACCCAACACTGATGATTCATTAAGAAACCAGCCTACTTTTGGTCTTATTGCAAATCTCTCACTTTTACTTTCAACATTAGTAGAAAGGTAATGCACCCATTCATCATTACTTTCTGAACTATACCAAAAACTTCCACCAAGTTCTCTCAATCCTTTTTGTCCTTGTGCATTGCCACAAATAGCGCATAATACTAAAGTAAATAAAATCAGTGTTTTTTTCATAATAATTAGGTTAGGTATTAGATAAATAATCTTTAAAATTTCAAAACTATTAAAATGCTAATATAATAAATATTACTAATCCGTATCTAAACTCACAAAAATCCTTTCTAATTCTTCTGAAACAACCTAGTCAATTCATTCCGTAATTTCAATCCTATTCCCTTCTGTATCCTCAACCACACTCTCGTAGAAACCATCGCCAGTGGTTCGGGGCTCTCCAACAATTCGATAACCATCTGCTCTTAATGTCTCAGTTAATTCGTCTACTAAACTCTTACCACCAACAGAAAAAGCCATATGCGTTAAGCCAATTGAGTAAGCTTTCTGCTCAACATCTTCTATAATATCAGGATTGTGCATTAACTCAAGCTTTGTTCCTTCACCCTTAAAAGTCAAGAAATAGGAAGTGAAATGCTTTTTTTCGTTGACATATTTCTCACCACAACTTGCATTAAAATATTTTTCGTAAAATTCTTTTGCTTTCTCTATATCACGAACCCAAATGGCAATATGATGGATTTTCATAAACTTTTCTTTAAGTACAAATACTTTTATTGATCAAAACACCCAATAGCCTCTAACTAAACTCAAATCCACCATCAGACAGCTTGCTCCTCAAGCAAAATAGCGGTATCTAGTTGCTTGCGCTTGGTATACCCCCAGTAGGCGGTAGTTGGAATAATAAAACACGTTGGAAGAGTTGATGCCAATGGTTCAGGTGTACCTTTTATATTATGTAGACTAAAGGTAAGCAGCAAAGTAACAATGGACGGTATAATAATTGATGCCACTATCGCCCAAACAGGTTTCTTTATTGATGTAGCAAGATACTCACAAGCTTTCATTAAACTTCCACCAAAAAGAAAAGTATAGGCAGCCTGTTTTAATGCAGCTATTGACGATGGATATATTTCATTGGTAGCGGAATAGTTTATCCAAAAGACAATGATAGCCATAGCTAGTGCCCCATAACTACCCAAACGTAGATCGAAACATCTATGACATACAAGCTTTATTTGCCTTGAAACTTTCACCAATCTTACAACTTGAATTATAGTTAAAACATAATAATATGTTTTAATTATCAAAAAGCAAAATTATGAGAGACTTTTAATTCAATTTATAAGCTGTGAATCACAATTATTAATGTAAATATTGCATACGGATTAATTACAAATTGTACTTTTATACTTCCAAATAATTGAAAATAAAATGTCAGAAAACTATAAATTCTCACAGCATAAAAAATGTGAATATTTCCCTTGCCATTCAGTTAAAAACGAAGCCGATTTCAACTGCTTATTCTGTTATTGCCCATTGTACATGTTGAAAGATAAATGCGGCGGTAACTTTAAATATTCAAACAATGTGAAAGATTGTAGCGACTGCACCATACCTCATACTAGAAAAGCGCACGATTATGTAATGAGTAAAATGGGTGTGGTTATAAAAATTGGAAGTGAAAGAGAATAAAATTACACTTTGAATGGCAGTAAAAAAAAGAAAGTACTACCTTCATCTTCTGCACTTTCCACCCAAATATCACCATCCAACATTTCGATAAAGGCTTTTGAAATAGACAAGCCTAAACCAGCTCCTTGGTGTGGCATCTTATTGATCAAATCAGCTTGAATAAATCGTTCGAAAATTGCTTTCTGTCGATTGTCTGCAATTCCAATGCCTGTGTCTTTAACGAAGAATTTAAGCTTCAACCTATCATACTCATATCCAAACTCAATACTTCCATCATCCGTATATTTAATCGCATTCTTAACTAAGTTTATTAGAACTGCATATAATTTCTCCCTATCAGTTTTAATTATTAGGGGTTGTTTCAATTCAGGCTCTACTGCAGAAAGTTTCAAACCCTTGCTTTCAGCTTCCAATTTAAAGAAGGAGAACACGTAATCAATCAGATGCTTAATGTCAACTTTCTCAATATTAATCTCCATCAGCCCAGCTTCAATCTTTGATATATCAACAATATCATTAATAATACCAAGCATTCTGTTTCCACTCTTTTCAATTATCTCAATGTATTGTCGCTGCTCTTCACCGCTTAGTGAAGGTTCCTTTAATAACTCAGAAAAGCCTAAAATACCATTCATTGGCGTACGTATTTCATGACTCATATTCGCTAAAAAAGCTGACTTTAAACGATCACTTTCTTCGGCTTTCTCCTTTGCCTCAATTATCTCAAGTTCCGCTAGTTTCTTAAATGTTATATCGCGCCCAAAACAAGAACCGCCTACTACTTTCCCTTGTCTAATAATTGGATTAAACCCAACTTGAATATATACTATTCCTCCCTCGGTTTGAACAGCATCTTCAACGGTAAATTGCTCATTCTCTAAAACACGATCATATCTTGACTTCCAGATAGCTTGCAATGGCTCTGGTAAGGATTCTATCAAATTAACTCCAGGTTCTAATCTTACGCCAAAACTCTCAAAAAACTCGCGTTGAAACGTTTGATTTATATACAATATTCTGAAACCTGTATCAAAGGCCCAAATACTCTCAAAAGTTCCTTCAATAATTGCAGCAATGTTGGCACTTACTTCTTCTGCAATATTTTTAGATTCGATTAATTCCTTGGTTCGTTTCTCAATCTTTTTCTCCAAATCAACATTCAACTCTTCAACAGTTACCTTCTCTTCATCCAATTTCTGATTAAGAAAAAAGTTCTGTCGTATTTTAAGTTCCATAAAATACGCGGCAAACATCCCAACAAGATTAGCACTTACAAAAAAGAAGTTATTACTGATAATTACAATGGATGATGCTTTCACGTAAAAAAGCGCTATTAAATTAAATATTAAAATCATTGACCATCCACCAATGGCGGCTACAAAAAAGCGAATTTTTAGAAAAAGGTAACCCGAAAAAATAACCAACATCATACCTGCATAGTAAGCATAATTTTCAGGCTCAAACATCGTCATGGCAATGATACCACTTCCCCCGACTATAAAACATACTAACAATAAAAACTGCCATACTTTTTGAAATACCTTAGTATATGACAACAGAATCACAACTATGGATAAAGGTATTACTACGAAAAAGCGAATCGCGAAAAAGTAATGTGCATACTGTGGAAATATCATCGAGTCGAGTATCCCAAACATTCCGTATAGAAACATTACCAACAATAGTGCAATACGAACCTGAGCAATAGAATCAATATAATACTTGGTTCGAAATAGCTTCTCAATCTGCTCAGGAAATGATAACGTTATTTTATTGTATATCATTTCAGAACTCTTTATTTCACTCTTCTCCATTCAACCTTTTTAATTTTCACCCTTATGAACTCTTCAATATAACAATATTACTTCCCCAATGTTATGATTTTTAAATATTATGCTTCTAACCTTTATAGACAGGTGCAACAACATTATTATATACGAACATCATCTTAATAACAGACTGTTTTTTCCTACATATATAGATATAAATTTATTCTAGATACTTAAGTCGAATCCTCAATTTTACTTCATAATTACGTGAATACGATAAATAGTTTTACCACAGCATCCCAGGACTAGAAAAGTGACATTACTAAAGTGGGCAGATGACTTAATTATTCCAATTTATTTGCAATGACCTATTTTATCTAGAATTTTTTATACTTTAGTAAAAGATAAATATTATAACGATATGAATAAACAAGAATTAGTTTCTGCGATTGCAGAGAAAGCAGGTCTAACAAAAGCTGATGCTGAAAAAGCAGTTAATGCATTTGTTGAAACAACAAAAGAAACCCTAGCTAAAAAAGAAAGCATCCAATTAATTGGATTTGGTACATTTTCAATTTCTGAACGTTCTGCAAGAACTGGTAGAAATCCGCAAACAGGTAAAGAAATTCAGATTGCTGCTAAAAACGTAGCTAAATTTAAGGCTGGTAAAGCTTTAGATGAAAGTGTAAATTAAGAATTGGATATGTGAATAGTTCTAGATAAATAGACTAATTCAATAACATTCTAAGCGGTCCTCAAGAAAATTCTTGAGGACTGTTTTAGTTTATAACATTTCAATATCAGGACTCATTTCAAATCAAAGCATGAAGCATGCTGACATCTGCTAACTATCGAGGATAACAATTTAATTATAGCCACTGTAAAAAGAAGAAAGCCGAATCTCAAAAGAAATTCGGCTTCTGTGCCCAGAGCGGGACTCGAACCCAATCTCTGACGCTCTTTATTATTAATCCACTACGAACATCATAATTTAAATGGTACCTTAAAGCTTGTAATGCATCCAAATGACCACAAGCAAAGTTAAATGATATTAGCGAAATAATAAAGATTAATAATCACTAATTTACGAATTTTTAGTAATTTACAAAGAACCATACAGACGTTTTTTATAACATGCTGTTGCAAAGAGCAGATCCTAAGAAAATTTCTATTATATTATTTTTAACGCATTTACAAAAAAACTATATTTGAGGAGACAACTCAAAATTGTCTAAAGTTCAGATTACCTCGTCATTTTTATTTTAATGGCGAGGTATTTTTATATATTCAAATTTCATAACAACCATTTAAATTAATTATTTACCTATTTCATATTTGTATAGTAGATATAAACTTACTTTTTTATGAATTTTCTAATAACGTACTAAATAGTTAGAACTATTAGTGGCCGTTGAAGGATTTACAAATTATTTAATTACATACAACCCCAATTTATATGATTTTTTTAATAATTTAGTACAAGCTAAATATTATTAAGGTATGAATAAACAAGAATTAGTTTCTGCAATAGCAGAAAAGGCAGGGATTACAAAAGTAGATGCAGAAAAAGCAGTTAATGCATTTGTTGAAACAACAAAAGAAACTCTTACTAAAAAGGAAAGCATCCAATTAATTGGATTCGGTACATTCTCAATTTCAGAACGTTCAGCAAGAACTGGCAGAAACCCACAAACAGGGAAAGAAATTCAGATAGCAGCAAAGAATGTAGCTAAATTCAAGGCAGGAAAAGCTTTGGATGAAAGTGTAAATTAGGAATTTTCAT
Source organism: Carboxylicivirga fragile (assembly GCF_050589805.1). NCBI lineage: Bacteria > Pseudomonadati > Bacteroidota > Bacteroidia > Marinilabiliales > Marinilabiliaceae > Carboxylicivirga > Carboxylicivirga fragile. The sequence continues at coordinate 26,511 of NZ_JBNGOY010000047.1, forward strand.
TAGGCCTAAATAATAGAAGGCTATCTGTTGCGATAGCCTTTTTTTAGTTACAATAAAACAACTCTCAAAGACAACTTACAATTTTACAAAAACACATTCACAAGAAAATATCGTGAATGCAAAAACTGCCAAAAACATTTATGGTCAGACTTTATTACACCCTGGTCTGATAAAGATTTCATAACCGCCTACCTTTTCTTTTATTAAACCGATGGCTCTTCCCTTGTTTTTTCAATTTATTTCGACCCTCCTCCCTACGCCAATAATTCGTTAGTTCAAGTAAAAACTGCCGATTAATCTTATCCCAACATCCTGATTGATTAGTCAGGTAGCGTTTTTCTGTGTTCGTCGTGACTCCTTCTAAATCCATCTTGGAAAAGAGGTATTCAAAATGAGCTTTAACTGCATTTTGAATGGCTTTTTTAGCCTTTTCATCATGACTTGACACTATCGCACTAAATTCATTACTAGAGCTTAAATCAAGCTTTTCAAAGCTAATATTTGGCTTTTTATTTCTTTCAGTTTTATTCATCTTATCCTTGTCGATCAATGCATCAACAATACTTTGACCTTTACCTTTAAGGTCTTGTGTATATTCTCTAATAATAGTATAAAACTGGTCATTACTGAGGGCAAAATCTTTTAATCGAACACTATATTTCTTTAAGATGAATTGAGCATCCACCACCATTTTATCATTGGGCGAATAGATATTATAATTGCCATTTTTCGTTACTTTATAAAGGATCAGATCGTTTTTCAAAAAGGCTTTTCGAAGTTCCTCCTCTGTGTAAAAGCGATAGTTCTTTATCAGTCCTTTTATTGTTTGCTCTGTCTTTGACTTAAGTGCATTCTGCCTCTCTAAATTTAATTCTGTTTTATTGAATTGCACCTTTTCCAAAGCCGCCTTCTCATTAAAATCAGACATATTGATGGGATGACGTAGCGTGACTCCTTCTTGATCCTTTACCAACACAGATTGTCCATTAGCCGATTCATAAATCTCCAGATTAGAGGCCTTGAGTATATCTAAGTACTCTTGTTTAGAAACAATATTAGAGCGATTCAATAGGCTAAATACTTGTTGAATAGATTCCTTTAATTCAGCACTCTTTGAAGATGAAATTAAATTAAGAGCCATTTTTTTGCTTTGGGCTGTTTCCAACTGATATTTCAAATTAAGTTCCTTGATAAAATCCTTAATAATATATCGGTCATTACTATTCTTAATCTGCCTTCGTGTATTCACATCAATGCGAGTTGACACCACATGATAATGTTCCCGCTTAATATCCTGATGTCGATAGACGTAATAAGGTTGCTGTCCATATCCCAGCTTGCACATTAACGCATCTATTTCTGCTTTTAAACTGCTTGGCTCAATTCGATCCAAATCAGAACTAGCAGGGTTAATTGATAGGTGAAAACATTTGTGTTTGGCTCTGTTATTTCCGTCTTCAATCTGAGTTAAGATGTTCAGACGAAATGCCTTTTCATACATAAAAGGATTCGCGCAATTAGCATTGGCAAAAGCAAAGAAAAGGGCCTCATTCTTCTCTACCTTTTCTTCATTATAGTAAAAGACTCTTTCCGTGTTAAGTGATTGATGAATCTTAATGATCATTTAAAGACGTATTACCTTCAAGTAATTAGAAAGAACAGAAACCGCTTCCTTATGCAGTTGATAGCATTCTTGAATTTTCATCTTATCCTCTTCGCTTAGCATATAGGTGTTATAGGCATTTAACTTATGGGCAACCTGGTTCATGTTATTACCCACTTTTGCCAGTTGATAATCCAATCGTCTAAACACTTGAAAGTATTCTTCACTGACTGTAATGTGTTTAACAAGTCTTTTTTTCAATAGTCGATTTCTTGCAAAATCGCTTAAGGTGGAAAATCGTTCATGCCGAAATTGCTTCTGAATATCTTTTTTCTCTCTTTCACTTACACGGATAATTATAAAACTTGATAGCTTTTCCTGAGGGATGATTTTCGGTCGCATTGGTTATTTTTGGCTTTCACTAATGAATCATTTTTTTTATCACCTCGTAGAGCAAGAACAAGCGTTTTTGTATCACAAAAACATATCTTGCCTGTACTTCGTTAGAGATATCCTTCATCTATTTCTAAAAAGAAAAAAGCAACTAATAAAAAAGGAAAAGGGGACATACCTCTTTTCCTTTTACGTTTTGGATTAGGCATAATCAGCCTCCCACTTTAGCAGCCTTACTTTGCTTTTGTGTTTCCGATTTCTCTTGTTTTTGCCCTGCCTTTTTCTCCTGCTTAAAATCAGAAAAGCGAATATTTCGTTCTGCCGGATCAATTTGAAGCGCTGCTGAAAATTTCTTATCATTCCGACCCGTCATGCCTTTCAATTGCACCTTCTCACCATTGCTTAGTTTCTCCTTCTGAGAGGCTGTCAGTGTAACTCCCTTAATTCTATCAGCCACCTGGATGTTCTTTTGCTTAAGGGGTATGATCTCATTGGTTTTTGAATCAATACCAATGTAGTATTTATCCTTCTTGCCGTTAAAGTCTTGCATTTCTAAAGCCTTACCTAAATTACGATCATTAATCAAAGCTGATTTTTCATCTTTGGTGAAGGTATGGCCCATGAAACTATCTGGAATATGCAGGCGCTGAATGGGATGAATCCTCACCTTCATCTCCCCTTCTTCCTTTTGAAGGCGTATTTTAGCCGGTATACGATAGCTTTCATCATTGATTTTGGCATTAACGGTATAAAGCTTTTGTGAGCGAAAACCGTTCAAAAAATCAGTTAATTCCTTTTGCTCCATCTTGGTGATAAAATCTCGTTTAACACCTGCCTTTTCAAGCTTATCCAAGGGTACCTCTTCTAATTTGTAACGTGTGTTTTGTTCCATCATATCTGTATTTATGGTTCAACATTAAATGCTTAGTTATGGCCGTTTATTCGCTTTTGACAAATGGCTTGAATGTCATTGTAGATGCGGGTTCTATTTCGCTGAAGAATAAGTGCTTTGTTATCAAAATGGTAGTAGACTGGCATCGATACAGTTGGCTTATATCCCTTCGTATCAACTTTAATTAGCGCATTGAAATTTTTTCGCTCGATGGGGTACTTAAAACTATCAGCCACCTGTCCAATCATATGACCTTGTGGCAAAGTGGCCATCTTTCCCTCAGGCACTAAAAAATCCATCTGTGTTGAAAAGGTAGAGGACTGTGTGCTTCTATTGATACTGAGAGATTGCCGCTCTTGCAGTACTTTGCCCATACGATTCTGCATGTATCTGGCTGTTTCCCCAGAGGCTTGACCCGAGAACACATTGCCAATATTGGTCAGTATCGCATTGGCGGCTTCTTTGCCGTAATCTCGAATAAGTTGATCTATGGTTTGTATACCAAGTAATGTTGAAATACGATTACTTCTGGCTGTTGCAATCAATGTGTCCAACCCCCTAAAATAAATAGTCGGTAACTCATCAAATATTAGTGAAGACGCTTGTTGATCTTTTTTATTGATGATCTTCAGCATACGCGTAATAAACAATGACAAGACTGCTCCATATATTTCAATACGCAATGGGTTATTGGCCAGACAAAGCACCTTTGGGGATAATGGATTATTAATGTCTAATGAAAAGTCATCTCCCGAGCATATCCAGTAAATTTCTGGAGTAATAATTTTCGAAATGGCAATCTTCAAACTACCCAACTGCCCTTCCAGCTGTTCCTGAGCTCCACGGTGATAGGCATTGATAAAAGGATTAATAATATTAACCACATCTTGTTCTGTCCCCATGACATCAAAAAGTTCTTCATAATCCAACTGCAAAAGTTCGATAGCATGCGGCAGAGTGCAGAAACGTCCACCTTCATAGCGTTTTAAAAACCAAATGACAGCTGCAAAAAAGGTCACGGCTGATTCTGAGAAAAACTCACCTTGTTTACGAATCCATTCACGGTTCAGGTTATACAAGATGGTACGAGATGCTTCAAAGGCATCTATTGGACTATCCATGAGTTCAGGTGCCAAGGGGTTGCACCTTAGGCTTTTTTCAATGTCATCTAGATTGATTACGCAAAACTGGGTTTTCATTGGCAAACTACCATTAACCCTTTCACGCAAGAAGCGACTATAGGCCAATTGGGATAGATCAGGGAACTTAAAATCATAGACACACATAGCAAAACCTTTTTGCAGATGCTGGGTAATGAAAGGCTGAACTACGCTATATGACTTCCCCGATCCTGGTGTTCCAATTACCATGCTCGCCCGAAAGGGATTAACCACATTAATCCAGCCTTGTCTTTCTTTTTGTTGATGCACATAGCTAATGGGAAGATTAACCGACCAATGATTGTATTTCAAGTCTTCTTCTTGCAGAAAGCTTTCATTGCCTTCATTAAACCGATCTTTCATCAGGTTTACATTGATCAACTTAGATACATTGTCAAAGCCAACATTTAGCATCACAAAAGACCCCACTGAGAGAATGATATAGGCCAATACTTGAGAAGGCAAAAGCAGTATGCTAATCCAATAAAAAAACAAGCCTGTCAATATCTGAAGTACAATGGTGGTAACACTTAAGTCTGGTTTCTTCTGCGCTTTGGTTCCCATACAAGTTACTAGCAGTATCAGTGAGCAGACTAGTTTTGACAAGGTGATATCGGATAAAAAACGCAGTTTCAACAAGCGTTCAAATACCACATCCAATCCTTTGAGGTAAAATTTATGCGCCACAAAGTAATCCAAACAGGTAAGGTAGATAGATAAAAAAAGCAGCATATAACTCATAAAGCGAAAGGCTTCATGCAGGCGTATAAGTTGTGTTCCCTCTGTTTGAGACATGACAATTAGTTAATTGATTTAGTATTGTGATCTTTTACTTATTGAAGGTAAGCCGCTTTGACAATGGCTTTATTATTAAAATTTAGGGTTAAATCGCGCCCTGTGTAACCCGAGGTTTGCTCTTTTAACAAGACTTCCACTTCTTTATGTTTTGGGATGCTAAAGGATTTAAAAACCAGGATAACAATACTTGTATATTGAGGCTTAATGAAAAGTATCTTCTGAGAAACCTGGATTGGTTCAAGCATATATTCCTGTACATTGGCTGCTTTCTTTGGGCGTTTGTCTCGCATTAAAAAAACCGGGCACTCCCCTCGATAGATCAGGTTAGAGTTATTCTTCACGTTTAGTTTCATAAAAAGTAAATCATGCTTAACACAAATACCTTCCAATACCAACTCAATATCATTTTCTTTAACCTTGCTAATTGAACGTTTCAATTCCATTGTCTGCATTCTATTAATAGCACTTTGAATCTTATGAAGGGGCATCGCTGATTGTGACAATCCTAAGAAGGCTTCACCCTTAAAATCATTAAGGTTTATCTTCAAAGCACTCGTTTTATGATAACTCACTTCAAATGCATAGAGTTTATCCTGACATACAAGGGTCAAAGAAGACGTATCCGTAAATATCTCAAGTGCTTTCAATCGAACTATATTGGGATAATCGTCAATCGTTTCGGCTATTAGTTTTTCTGCATTACCCACCTGCACATAACTAACGGCAGCTGGACAAAGCAGGTGAACAACCGTTTGCTCATTGACTTTAATTAGGTTATTTGCCGATACTAAGGCACTAATCAAAAGGGCTTGTATAAGAATTATAGATACTTTCATAATGTGGCTTTTACTGGTCTAGATTGATTAATCATTTTGAAGAATGACAACGGTGTTTTTTCTGAGGTTCACCTTTTTTAACCTGACTCGTTTCATCATGTTTTTACTTAGATCATTGGCGGCATTTATTCCCATATAAGCCATTGGATCGTCTGTTGGTGTCAGCAAAACAGATGGATTAATATCACCTGCCACATCCTGATAGACTTTTCGTGCTACATTATCCGGCACATACAAACCTTTAATACCATCCATATCATAGACACTAAGTTTAACTGCTAGGAAATTATCTCGTTTGGGAATACTGCTAATGTATATCTGCAATCGTTCATTATCTGTCTTACACAGTCCATACACCAGGGTATTGGCTTTGATTTGCTGGCCATTTATTTCTGTATCGTTTAAAAGGCGCAACATGATACGATTGCCTGTCATGACTTTACTATCTTCTACTATTTGAGCTTTTAGGGATTGATGAGCATTGCTATTCTTGTTAAAACCAGATGTCGTTTTAATCTTTACTTCAAAGCCTTTCTGTTTTCTCCTATGTAGCTTTTCATATTGGTTTAGCACCATTTGCTTTTCTTGCAACTGCATTTGCATGGAGTCTTTCTGGCGGATCAGCTGTTCATGCTCGCTCAATAGATCTTGTAATTCCTCCAGCTCAATTGGTTGGCTACGAGCGTGTCTTTTCTGTTTAGCCTTCGGGGGCCGTTGACCGCTTATTCGTTTGGCATCACTTATATTTTGGGCATTTTGACTCTCATGACTGACGCTTCCTTGTGCTTCATTCAAAGCTTGTCTTGATCGCTCCTCTTGTATTTTAATACGCTCCATCAAGACCTCTGTAGCGCCTTGTTTATCAAGATTCTTCACCTGCTGAATGGTTGCATCACTTATTGTCGTATCCACATTGAGTTCAACAATAGTTGGTGTTTCCACCGTTTCCATCTGCTGATAGGCTTCTTTTTTATCCATTATTTTGATATTCCGATTTGCATCGGGTAATTGATAATTGGCCCCATTGAATGTTTTGTTTGCAGATTTAATGCTTGCTTGTCCTTGACCTCCTCCAAGGATGTAAAAAATTAGCACCACAAAGGGCAATGCCAATAAGGGTAGAATAAACAAGCCTTTATTTTTTTTGATGAGTGTCTTCATGGATTTGCTGATTTAAAAGTTGTTCAAACGAATCGACTGGCAGTTCAAATGGACTGTCCATCTTTAAACTATCTTCTTGATGCCTCAAGGTGTCTAATTGTAAAACTCCTTGATGGCCAAGTCCCATTTTATCACCTATGAAAAAGGACAGTAAAAACAAGACAAAGAATACTCCCAGAATACTCAGCCATTTAATTTGGCGTTTACCCTTACTTAAAGTCTTGTCCTTCTGTTCCACTCTGATGAGCCACTGTTTAATCTTCTTATTCATCACTTGTGTTTTTAATGAATTAAAAGTTGCTTCGCTTTCGGGTTTCGATGTCACTGTTATCATTAATAATCCAGCCTTCGATTAAAAAGCCATGGGTATTATTATCGGTTCGTGAGATATTGCGCAAATGACCACTTGTTGATAATTGGCGTATCGTAATATTGGACTTACGCACAATCTTTTGCTTACCGTGGAGTTGGAAGGTGTATGGATAAGATGAAAAATCCACCTGCACCGAATCACTACTTAAAGTCATGCTGATATCAGAGGCTATCACCCGATTATAAAGGTTATTCTCCTTATAAGTACGGTATTGTTTCATAGCACTTTTATCTGCCAGATAGAGCGCCTCTCGTATGTTATTTTCGATATAATCCTTATCCGGCTCCAGAGTGAAGAAGAGCTCATGAAAACGTTTAACATGGTTCTTGGCTTCTGCGCTTCGATTCTCCGATATATCCGCTCTTAAGGCCAGCAAGAGCGATTGCCCATTATCCAAGACATATATCTTCTGGCGAGATTCCTTTACCATTTGTAATGAGGTGATGTAAGTATAAAGGCCGGCACCAAGGCTTAAAATTGTCGTTACCAAAAGCACATAGACGGTGTATCGAAACTGCCGTTGTATCTGAATAAGTTGTTGCATAATTAGACATTAGATTGTTAGACCTTTAGATATCAACACTAAGAGGCTGAAGTTTTTTTACTATTGACTATTCGAGGCATAATGAGCTCATGTGTTTTCGCACATCATGTCAATCAGCATTTGGCCGGGGCGTCACTCTACTATTTCAGTGCACCTTTAGAAACAGCCATCATAGCAGCTGTTCTGAGCATTCGACCACCTCCTGTATTAGTTCCTGAAGCATTCACAATCCAGGTCGCTATCTTAGGTACCATCACCAAACCACAGATACCACAGACCGGAACAATCAAACCCGAGACAAAAAACATGGATGCTTGATAAACGCCCATCTGATTAATCAGGTTGATCTCTATATCGAGCACATAGATCAGCAACTGTTGGGTCAATGACAAAATGATTAAAGCAATGGGCAAATAAAGATTAACATTGATAAAACGAGCTATCCATTGTAGGTAGTTATCCTGAAAACCATCAAAAATAGAAATGGAAAAAACCAGGGGGCCAAAGATGATCAGAAGCACACAAAAGATGGTGCGTAAAAAAGCAATCAGATAGACCACCACTTCAAATGCCACTTCGGTCACTTGGCGTAATCCTTCCATAATGTAATAACCTATTTGATTGCCTAGGGCACGACCACTGACAATATTGTAGGTAGTAAGAATGACGTTAATGCCCCTGTCCCAAAGATCGGCTTCCTTGTCCCCATTCTCCTGAAAACTTGGCATATCAGTTAATAAAATGGACATCTGCTTTTCTTCTAATTTTTCTTTTACGTGTTCTTGTTGATTGCTATAGATCTCTTCTGACAAATAGGTTAAGCCTTTTGTTGGACTCAATAAAAGATGAACAAATGGCCCCCAGAAAGTAATGACTAACACGAAAGCAAAAGGTCTTAACAATGGTAATATAAGGATGGGATTATCTGCAATGAGTTGTTCAAATATACGCTTGGCTATAAATAAAAAAGCTGCTATCCCACCAATGGCACGAGCCATATCCACTAATAAACGCGCATGCTCAATGCCTATCTGAATCAAGTTATCTGTAAATACAAAGAAGTTTTCAATATTCATGGTGCTAAAATGTTTGGTATTAGTGGTTTCGTTGATGTGCCAATGCTGTATCTATTGCCCCATAAAGTCAAGATTATTACCCGATTGATTCAACATCTGGTAATAACTAAACTTTTGAGTGGAATAAGTGATTGATCCCAATAGGTTTTTTAGTTCTTGCTGAACTTCACCCATTGCCTTTATTTTATCTGCTTGCTCAGCATCCAAGTGGTTAATCATCAGATAAGCTTCCATTTGTTGTCTAATGGCATTTTCAAAGATTTCTGTTATCTCAGAAGGCACATTTTGCTGCTTGAGGTAATCCAAAGCTTGCAGGTTTAATTGAAAATTCTGCGTTAAACCATATACATCAGGAATATTCATAAGTCTACTATCTCGCAAAAAGCCTTCAATAATCTCGTGTGCCTCCTGATTGAGCATTATACCGCCCACTGCATCCAAACACTTACCCAGAGTTTTCTTATCCAGACTTTTTAATATCAATTTGATCGCATCATTAACCCCCATATGTAAATAGCCTTTAACATCATAAACAGGTTCTGAATTCGCATAATAGTAATAGTGACTTGGATAAAGGCGAACAAAACTATGCGCTACAGGTGGTAACCAACCCTTCCAGCAAACAAAACTTAAGGGATAATCATTGTTCATGGTGGGATAGCGTCCTTTCCATTTTTTAGTATCAAAGACGCTTTGAGAATAAACTTCAATACTCAAAAGTGAAATACATGTTAGTACTATAAATAGACGTTTCATGGATTCAAGATTAGTTGGTTTCATAAAGGCTATAATAAAAAGCAAAGGTCTTCAGATCTCCCATGCTATAGCTTTTCATATAGGAAGCATACAGAATCTTGTTATAGAGGTAACAAATGGTGCCATAATGCTGGTGCACCTGACGGTAGATGCCATTGATGACATCATAACGTGCTTTGTCATCCATGATGAAGGCTTTGTCAATGGTGATGGTACTTAGTACCTTCGTGACCAAATCGCGACTATCGGTCAGTATAATATCAAATGCTTGTAGGATGGCTGCCGCTTGCTGGGGCGTGAAATTATTATCCTGAATCAGCTTGGGTACTTTAGTGGTATAGATATCCAATATCTTATTCAACATATCACGCGTTTCCTCAATGCGTTTATAGTCTTTAATAAGTCCTGAGACATTCTCTACGGCATCCAATAACTGCTGATCAATACCCAGTAAATCACCGGTTAATCCTTTGATATCTCCATTCAAGGCTTTAATAAGAATGTTATACCAACTCATCTTACTGAGAATACCTTTTTCTTGTATCCACAATGCTTCTCGCTGAATCCCTGCTCCCACATCAGTAACAGGTGCCTGAGATAAAACCGTAGCTGAAAACATGATAATGAGTAGTGATAAATAAATTTGCTTTTTCATGGTTATAGCGTTTTAAGTAGTTTGATAAATGAGTTATGTTCTTGCATTTGTTGTAGCAAGACTTGCTTTTCTTTCTCTTCTGAGGTATAACAGTGGTATTCTTGCTTACTCACTTCCAAAGCAAAGACTCTGGAATAACTGCCCAGACCTACAAAACATTCTTTGAGTTTCCGTCCTGTGGGCAGGTTGCGGTTCACCGATAAGATCTGCTCCTTTTGGAAGTCTGTCAGCCCCAATACCTGACTTATCTTATCGAACTTATTGGCAAACTTGCGCATGTCCAATAGAATCTTGGTATCGGCATTATTAATGATGGCATCGCGTATTATGGGACTGGAGATCACATCCTCAATCTCCTGGGTGACCACCAAGGCTTCGCCAAAGAATTTACGTATGGTCTTGAAAAAGTATTTGATGTAATCCGCCATCTGAGGCGTGGCGATGGCTTTCCAGGCTTCTTCAATACAGATGACTTTTCGTGTGCCTTTCAAAAGACGCATTTTCTGCATGAAGATGTCAATGATGATGAGTGTGGCCACAGGAAAAATTACAGGGTGGTCTTTGATATTATCCAGCTCAAAAACAATGAAGGGACATTGAAAAAACTCATCTGTCTGCATCTGTTTATTCAAGAGGTAATCATATTCTCCTCCCACGTAGTATTTGCTCAGTATAAAGAAGAATTCTCCGGTGTTAAAACACAAGCCTTTATCACCCACCAAAGCAGGTATCCATTGCTGAACAAACTCATAGTAGCTATTGAAGCTATGTCCTTCTTGGTGCTTTTTGTAATAAGCTGTTACCGATTGGGCAATCACATCCTTATCAATTTCACTAAGCTGTGGTTTATAAATGGTGTAGAGCACCGATAAGATGGTTTGTTTTCGTTCGGTAGAAAGGCCATTATTCAGCACAAAGGGATTAAATGAAATGGGTGTCTCTTCGGTAAATTCCACATGCATGGCACCTCCTTTATCTTTCAGGTACTCATCAAGGTACTTCACCAACAACTCATAACTTCTACCCACATCAAGAAGTACCGTATGGCAGTTATCACTCTCGGCATAATGCCTTAGAAGATGATTGGTTAAAAATGACTTGCCCGAACCGGAGCCCCCAATAATGATTTTATTACGGTTATGTATCTGATGCTTTTCCATGGGTTCATCCGAGATATCCACTTTAACTGGACATCCATTTTGGCGATCTGAGAATTGAATAAAAAAAGGAGATTGGCTATTTTGTATGGCGCCTTCAAAATTCAGGAAACAACAAGCCTCAGGAGATTGCATCAGCATTAATTCTGTTTCGGGCAGTTGCGTGCTAGCTGGCATATTAGCCCAATACATGAGTGGTAGGTCAAAGCTATGGCGATAGGGCAAACAGTTCATTTTGGAAAAGCTGGTGAGCACTTCACTCCTTTTTTGCTTTAAGCCATTTAAAGACTCATCAAAAAGCATCAGGTTATAATGCATTTGCACAATGGGCTCACTGCCTTGCTGAACGATTTCCAGAAAATGCTCTATCAATTCTGCATTGAGTTTATTTTCTGTAGAGAATTTTGAGAGGGAATAAATCTTTTTGTGAGCACTCTCCAACTGGCTCTTGATGACCGTTTGATTACCTACATACAAAAAGCAATTGGTGATGTGGGAAAATGGTAAACCGAAGCTAAGTGGATAAACCATTGAGACTGGCAGGTTGGTCATAGGTTCTTCCCCGCAAGGGCTCACCTCTCCTGGTACATGATCATAATTACTCAGACTAAAGGTCTCAACAAAACTATTCATCACTTTTAAATGATCCCTAAAGTCAAGACTACCTAAAACACTCGTCTTATCCTGAAAGTTCATGCTTAGGTAACGCTGCATCAGGTGCATCATCTCATCTCTAGATAGCAGACTGCTTTGTATTCCACCTTGAAGTAATTGCGCCATTACATTGGTGCTAATTTCTTCCAGTTGGTCTTGCTCATGTTTTGCTTTCCTACGATTTACAGCTGGTTTGAAAAGGCTGGTACCTAAGAAATTTTTTAACAGGCCTGTGTTCATAAGCGAAATAAACAAATAGGCTTCATGCTGCAGGTGACTTCTGCCCTCAAAATGATTGAGGTACGCTTTATCCAAAAAGGACACTTCTACTTGATCTGTGCTTGCGTCTTGCTCCTTTGATTTAAACGATCTCTGGAGGAAATAATCCTGACGATGAAGAAGGGTTCCAGCAGGTAACATAGCAATAAGCCGCCGGAAAATATCGTGTAGCTCATTTAATGTTTCCGCACTGCAAGAAAACAATTCGGGTAGTTGCAAACGAATTCCAATGGTCATATCCAAATTACTGGATAATAGAATATCTCCATCAAAACCCAAGACGGGCATACTTTCCTCGATGCTTTTTATCTTCATGATGCGTATTGGATATTCAGTTGACTATTGCTTGATAATTTTCTTTAAAGGATGTTTCATGCTGATAAACTGTGGTAGCTGTTTGGCTATCTTTTGCTTTTGATAGGCTTCGGGTCCCATGGTACGTTGAATCTTACTCAATCGATAAAGTACAAAAAGAAGCAATGGAACCGTTAAAAAGACAGCTAACAAAGGGCTTGTCAGCAGGTAAATCACAGTGAACCCGCCAAAAGAAATCAAAACAGCGTACAGGGCTTTGTAAACTAATACACCGGAGAATCCTTTGACATAGAGTTTTGTATCTACCTTGCTGATGCGATAGTGTTTTTTGCCCTTCATTTCTTAACCAAAGAAAGCTCGGATAACAACTCCTACCAAGACTAAAAAGAGGCAAGCCCCAAACCAGCCCATCAAGGCTTTCTGGGTGTCTTGATCACCACTTTGCCACTTGATGTATACCCGAATACCGCCAATGAGACCAACAACAGCTCCTATGGCAATTATTAAATTGGCAACGGGATCTACATAGGATTGCACCTCCGTTGTGGCTTGGTCAATACCGTCTGCAGATTGCGCAAATAGCCTTGGAAGAATATAAAGCAATCCTATGAGGATAAATAAGGATTTTCGAATGATAACTTGCTTGTGTTTCATGTCTTGGTATTTTTATGAATTAGGTATTTCTTGATTGGCGGCATAGGCCAATTGTTGGCTCATTTGAACATTGCTCATCTTAGATGGAAGCATCATATCGTCCAGTTTAATGCCTGTTTCATCAACACCATTATCTGGTTTCAACACAAAACTATCCTCCGTATTTTCAACGGCACAAACACGTTCCTGAGGTAGTTCATCGGCTTTGACAAACTGGGTCTTCAATAGCTCTTTTGGAGCAAGGGCTTCTGACTCGAAACTTTGTTGCTTTTCCTTTCCTGTTTGTTTAACCAATAGATACAGAACAACTACTAGATAATAGATAAATAAACACAGTGCTATTAATTGAATGAACTGCAAATGGGATATCTTTTCTAATCCAAACATGTGTTTTGTTTTAGTTCAACTTCCTTAACCAACTCAAATGCTTTGGCTTCTTTTGAATGACCTCCCAAAGTTCTGAAGGCTTTCTGGATTTCATTCCACAGTCGTTCCCAAGTGGGATTCAGTTTGCATCACTTTGACATATTTTGATGCATTTTCATAACGCGTAAACCACTTTTCTAATAGGGATTGGTGTGTTTTGCAAAAGGAAACGGAATAAAACTTTGCAGTTGGCAATTATTGATGGGCATGACCTAAAAAGGTGGGAAACTTAGGTGTTTTTGTTCACTGATTACAACTATTTGACCTTGTCACTATAAGCTATTTAGAAAAACACCTGTGTTTCACCCGCAAATAAGAAAAGCATGCGCATCAAGTGCGGTGGGTTTATGCCGAACGCTTTTGCAAAACACAGCTCCCGATTACACCTTTGTGGCGCGATATGGCAATGCTTAACTAATAGCATCACTAATGGCTAATAATAATTCATTTATTGAAATATGGAAGGTCGTATGTGATAGCTCTTTTACCTTCCAAAAGGGCATCTTAGGTGAAGCGCCGAGCTTAGTATGGTTCGGATGGGCTTTGGGCAACTAAGCGAGGCGATGAAGCCTGTGATGCCTTTAAGGAGTGAGCGGATGCGAAACGGCTTGTTTGAAAAAGGTAACTCCTAATAGTTTGATTTAACCTCTAATTTTTACCGTCTCTTTTTCAAATGTGCCGGGCTCAATATCTCATATACATTAAAGAACAATGCCTTCTGTATTCACTTTATGGTAGATGGGGGTATTGCTAAATTGCTTATGCCAGTCTTCCTTGGAATACACATAAAGCGATAATGAATGACCTGAATGGAGCTCTACTTGATAACGTGCGTTCAAATACTTCTGTTCCAATCCAAAATCAACCCTATTGGGCGATAAAACATAAACCTGTAGTTCTTCATCACGTCCTTTACCTTGTGGAAACAACAAAGTTATCTCCGCGTAAGGATCCAATGACTGTACATGTTCTTTTAGCAACTCTGTAATATCTCCAGGCTGTTTATTCATAGCTCAAAAATAGTAACTATAATCCATAGTTCACTGCCTTTTATCACCTACCTGTTTATCAAAACTGATAAGATTAAACATCTCACGCATCCGGCTTCTAAGGCGATTACCATAGATACGTTCCAATTCCGAGGCCGACAAATTACTTGTTAGGTGTGTTAACATTTTTCGATTGACAAAATGATCGTAACGACTCAATAGTATCTCTGCCATGACATTACATTCATTGCCAAAATAATGAACGGGACGCTCCACTCCTACATCATCAAAACAGTAAACTTTTGGACAATAATTATTCGATAGAAACTGATAGGAGGAAGTGGTATATTTTGAGATTAGCTGGTAGCCTTGTTGCACAAAACTAAAGGTTATTTCTCTCGATGAGTGAATGATGTAACGTTTCTCCTTGGGGAAAAAGTTATTCAAAAGGTACATCAAACTGGTTTTTCCACAGCCCACAGGACCAACTACTAAAAGTCCTTTATCGGGGTTTAAGCCAAGTCGAATCATGTTCTCTTTATCACCGATGGCATAAACCAATAGTTTGTATAATACACCATGGTCTTTTGTCTGCACCTTAAAGTGCATGCCATACCGTTTCTGTCCAGCATGTTCTAACCATGTCAAACAAGCTGGAAAACTATAATTCATCCAACCATTTTTCTCCCAACGCATGGTTTTATAGGGGCTCATCATAGTCTTTGTCATTTTTTGTGGATAGATAATCTATACCATTCTCTTTTGATTTGTCAGCATATCTGGAAATGTTAAGTATCCAGTTTCTGGCAGCTGCACTCCAGTCTTTCATGGGACTCTTACCTCCTACCTTCCAACCATTGGATTCAAAATAATTAAAAAAACGAACAGCTTCCATCTCATTAATTTCTTTCTCTTGGAAATAACTTTTAACATCTATCAGCTCAGGTTTCTTAAATCCTACTGTTTTCTTTTCTAACGGTTTTTGACCAGCTTTATCTTTGGCTTCCTCTTGCGCGCGTGCTCCATTTGTTTGTAATAGTTTATTATTGTTTTCTTTGTTTAATAATGTTTTATAGTTATTTATTAAAGGCGTATCACTTGTTTTATCACCACTATGATCAGGGGTGTTACCATCACTTATAGCACTTGTTTTATCAGTGGTTTTATCAGTGATAAAACCACCAGTATTACCATCTGAATTATCAGTACTATTATCACCGGTATTATCAAAAGTGATAATAGTGACTTTTGAACCTTGATACATGCTTTTTGATGGTTTGTATTTCACATATCCCCATGCGTCCAACTCTTTGATGGTGCGAGTATAGGTATTTATAGAACCTATCTTGGATAGCGGCATCACTTCTTGTCTGGCGATCTGCATTCCTTCAATGAACGTCAACTTATTCCAGATATGAAATAAGGCCATGTACAAGCTGATATGCCTTGGTAACACACGTTGGTCCTTAGCTAAACGATCCAAAACACTGTTTAGATGTCTAATGTAATTCATTACTTGAATCTGTCGGGAGTGGAAATTTTATTACTCTTCAACATTTTTTGAATGTCAGCGTATTCGTAAAACAACATACCTCCTACTCTCGTGTATGGTAAATCACCTTTAACCCTGAAATTCTGGAGTGTACCTGGTGAAATGCCCAACAGCTCTCTTACTTCAAAGCTTTTCAACCACTTTTTCGGGTTTGAACTATAGTTCTCAGCAATAATCTTTGTTAAATCTTTTAGCAAAACTTCTTTGAAATGGTTAAGATCATAAGTGGTAACAATCTGCTCCCGGTACAATTTCTCATGTCCATAACTCGCTTCCCGTTCTGATTTGAGTGCCATAATAATTTGATTTGGTGAAAAATGAATCCTTCAAAGTTTAAGACCTTTTTTGGATTTCATTCACAAGTCAAACCCAAGTTGGTATCACTTTTAAAAAAATTACCATGATTGCTAAATAATTTAATCGAATGCTACGATAAACTTCCTAATCAAACTCACAATAATTATAAACCCATCATATAAATAGATAGAACTAACTCTTTTTACCAAACAAAAATATAACTACTTTTGAATGCTAGTTATTTTTTTTACTGTCGAATCTCTTTTTTTAAATGGTTTAACCAATACTTATGTGATGAAGAATGAATCGCCAGATGTTATCCAAGCTATTTTAACAGAATACGAACAGCAAATTAGCCAAATTAAACTGAATGAATTTAATCCTCTATCTGATATTGAAAAGGGCATTCAAATCAGCAAAATATTTATTCAACGTCTAAGAATTAAAGTGCAAGAAGGTTGCCTTACTTCTAAGGAGCATGAAATCAATTTTTTCAAGTACATTAAGCCACGAATAGTAGGAGACCTTCTCTACTATTGCTACTTAAAGGAAATTACCCACCATCGTCCTGTATGCACCATCTATGTCTTACAAGAATTTTTAGAGAAAAAACTGGAAAGATTTAGTCATTTTTTAAAGAAGAACTTTAAATGCTATGCCTATTACAATTCTGAAGGGAATAAGAAATGTGATGAATATTATTTTGTAAGGTGTTATCTAAAAGTAGAAGACTATCATTATCATCCCTATTCAATGATAGATACGAATTTTGCCACTAGTAAGGATTATCTCTTCGCCGAATTCAGAGCTCATGAAAAGGTGATTAAATATCTGGAAGATGAATTATTAAAACTAAAAGCACAGAAGAAAAAAACCTTTAAATCACTTGAACAGTGGTTATCCCATTCACCTTTTTATTGGACCGACACCAAAGTAGCGGCCACAGAATTAATTTATGCCTTGGCAAGCTCTGGGAGTATTAATAATGGCAACGTAGATATTAAAGAACTGGCGAAGTATGTTTGTCTGTTCTTTAACATTGATAAACTAGAGTTTTATCGTATTTATTCTGACTTGAAAATTAGGGAGAACCCCGCGGCTTTTATTGATAAGCTAAAAGCAAATTTAAGGAAGCGTATTGATGGTGATATGAGTTAGGATTATTATAATACCTTAAGATGTATTGTACTTTCATTAGATAAAAGCAATCACTTTAAGACATTATAAATTAACCACAGTATACTAATAATCAATGATTTACATAGCGACTAGAATGTTTGAAAGTCATTATTCTTGAGCTCTATTCAACAATTTTATGATAAAATTTGAGATATTTTAATCTTTGAGCTTTCTATGATGCTCCAATTATGCTTTATCCATTTCATCAGTTATAATTACTGTACTCCAACAACCAAAACCTATTGCCAAAATGCCACACCAATATTTTTCCCTAGTTCAGGAAGTTCCTGCTGCAACTTTCGAGAAGTTATACCATTGAATTTCTTTACAAGTTCACTAATATTTTGTGATGGTCAACAGTTGATATGCGTGTGAATATCATCCAATGACACATCGCCTTTCAATATAAGAACATCCTCTACTTCACATATCTGAATCAGCAATGTTCGAGACCTTATTTTTATTTCTCCTTGAAGAACGGAGTATTGATATTTCGTAGACCACACGATGTATAACATTAGTTATTTGCACCATAATTTCAAAGATACCTTTTTAAAAGCTAGAGCAAGATGCACTAAAGTGCATACTATTAATTACAATTGAGACCAATAAATTTATTTCTACTAAACTACATACATTATTAGTTGATTAATTTTTCCGTCTTCTAAATTTCTCACATGTTAATAAAAAACACCCTCCACCAAGACTACTTCACTAGTTATATACTCATTAAGACAAACAAAATGCAAATCCATAACTATTGAGTGATGAAGATTTAGAACCTGAAAAATAACTATTAAAGAGAGTATTACGTTACTAATAGTTTATTAAGTCAGTCAATATTGTTAATTTTCTAATTTCTAAATATTTTTACATATAAAAAATTACCTAATGTTATTCACTATATTTTCCTCAGCTGTGGTTTCTTGTAATCATATACATATTAAAAATAAGAATCGCACTCAAATAATAAGCTTACCAGACAAATACTTGCACTTCTAAATATCAATAGTAAAATCAATTACAGTAAATATATTAATGAACAAATAGTAGAGCATCAAGGTGAAGGAATTTTTGTATAAAACCAAAGAGCAACAATTCATTGTTCAAACTAATCACGGTAAAATTTGTGTTTTAGGAACTCATTTAATGTAGAAAGCAAAAAAGACGAGCTAATTATTTAAGTCGATGATGGTGAAGTTGGTGTCATCGCTAATAGCAAAAAAAGGAAGTTACATATATGGAGAACGCATTATATATAATGATGCTAAACAATTTTTTAATAAAAGAAAAGCAGAATTTAAGTATCACATATGGACAAAGGGAATCAAAAATGATATGCGTTACTTAAGTAACGAAATGGAAAAGAATGGAAAAAAAACACATTAAAAATTAAAAAAAAGCACGAACTAATACTGTTCCCAAAGCTGCTCCTAATATGCTTCAGAATGTTCATTTTTATATTCAGTTGGAGACATTTTAAACGTATCTTTGAAATTTCTCCTGAATGTTTTGACTTCATTGTAGCCAACTTTATAAGCAATCTCAGAGATTGTATCAGATGATTCCGTTAAATAACGAGCTGCTAGTTCTATTTTAACTGAAATAATAAACTCATGCGACGTTTTATTGGTAATTTTCTTTAAACGTCGATTTAAGGTTGACAAACTTAATGCCATCTTTTTTGCAATATATTCGGAATTTAAATTAGGATCACTTATATTTTCTTCAATAAGATTAATTGCTTGTTCAATAAGTACAGCATCTTGGTTTGATATTTCAATATTCTTAGCTGCCAAATGAATCTGTTTGGAATATTTTTTACTTAACGTTTTTCGGCTTGAAATTAACATTCGTACTTTTTCGAGTAATAAATCTGGATGAAAAGGTTTTGAAATATATAAATCAGCTCCTTTTTTTGTACCAAACAATTCATCCTCAGGTAAACCTTTTGCTGTCAATAATAGTATCGGTATATGTCCCGTCTCAAGATTTGATTTAACCTTCTCACATAACTCAAAGCCATCCATTTCTGGCATCATAACATCTGAAATTATCAAATCAGGTATATGTTCAACAACAGCCTCAAAGCCTGCAATCCCGTTCGCTGCTTCGATAACAACGAAAAATTGACTTAATAAGTCTTTTAAATATGTTCTTATTTCCTTATCATCTTCAACAACAACAATATTGGCTCCACTTCCTTTCGTATTAGTAGATTTAACTTGAACATTTGTGCTATTAAGAACAACGATCTCTCGTTTATAATTACTTTCAGAATCACTGTTACAGCTATTACTATCAAGCAAATGTTCTGTGCCAATTTTCAGCGTTATCCTAAAAGTTGTTAGCTCATTTTGTACACTTTCAAAATCAATTGTTCCTTCGTGAAGCTCAATGTAAGCTTTAGCTAGGCAATTTCAGAAGTAACAAGATTTTAAATAAAATTTAGAGGTTAATCATTTATGGTTAGCCTCTTTGCTTTTCATAACTATTAATGAGTATATAATTGGCTTTGTTCCGATTATTAAAGAGCATACCAATCCCAGGTGGACTATGTTATTTTCATAAATTCCTAGGCTGCTAAAGATAGGTGATCTTGCATCCGCCGACCTATCTCAAGTGCATTGCTAACATGTATACCAAAGAATATCAAGAGGATTTCATTCTGCTTGGTTCGAGCTTTGATGCGATTCAGATAGTAATGTTGTTTATCCTTTCCAAAACTGCCTTCCAGCTTGGTTGCCCGC
>NZ_JBNGOY010000048.1:0-46847 GCF_050589805.1 Carboxylicivirga fragile
AGTCCCCTTCAGGGGATTTAGGGGTAACAAATATTGAAGTTAGTTACAAATTATAAGTTTCAAAGATTCTTTTTTGACTTTTGAGACAGCCTCATCTGGTAAAGATTTTTAAAAAACAAAAGCGGCTAAATTCAAATGAATTCAGCCGCTTTCTTTATGCTGTATATTTACTAAATGTAAACGTTTCCAATCTTAATTAGTTTCTGAATGTTCAGTAATTTAATCTTACGACCATTCAACTCAATTAACTTATCAGATTTAAATTCAGACAACAGACGAATCACCGATTCAGTAGCTGTACCAACCATGTTGGCTAGCTCTTCGCGTGTTAACGAAATCTGAAGTGTGTGATCTTCATCTAAATCGAAGGTGTCCATAAGAAGCAACAATACTTCAGCCAAGCGTTCACGCACAGTTTTTTGTGCAATGTCGGTTAAGAACTTGTTGGATTCTCCTAATTCGCGACAGGTCAATTTCATTAATGACATGGCAAATTCTGGATTTACCTTAATTAGGCTTGTTAGTATCTCCCCTGGTAAATAGCACAGTAATGCATCGTTTACCACTTTTGCAGTTGTACAGGCTAGCTCGTCGCTAATGGTTGAGCGGAATCCGATTAGATCACCATCTTTTGCAAAGCGAATGATCTGTTCTTTTCCGTCGAAACCAGTTTTATATATCTTCAATATACCTTTGACCACAATATAGGTACCATTAATCCGACTACCTTCATGGTACAATATATTACCACGTTTGTGTAGGGTACAGCTCATCGATTGCGTTAGTGAATCGATTTCCTCATCTGTTAAACCATTGAAGATACCATACGATAGAAGATCTACTTCATCACTAAAAGGAACATTTTGGATATTTTTCATAATCTAAAATACAACAATTAATTAAAAAGTGACAAATGTCATAAAACGACGCAAAGATATAAAAAGAGATTATATTTGTAGTAGTGTTAAACATCTAATTATATCGATATATGAAATCATCAGTAAATCTTAAGTGGACAGGTAACATGTCTTTTGAAACAGAATTGTTCGGTCATAAGTTAGTTTTAGATGCCGGAACTGATAATGGTGGGGAAGATAAAGGCCCACGACCAAAAATACTTATGTTAACAGCTTTGGCCGGTTGTACAGGTATGGATGTAACTTCCATCTTAAAAAAGATGCGAGTTAAAATAGATGATTTACAAATAATTGTAGAAGGTGATATGACCGAAGAGCATCCGAAATACTACAAAAGTATGAAGGTGATTTACCAATTTAAAGGTGAGAATTTACCAATGGAAAAATTGGAAAAAGCGGTTAGTTTATCCGAGGAACGTTATTGTGGCGTTTCGGCTTTGTATAAAAAAGCGATTCCTGTAACAACAGAAATTCAAATTGTTTAGCTCAAAAAAATGTTGTTAAACATCTGAAAAAGCAATTACAAAAAGACTAAAACAGAAAACCCTGCCTCATTTGAAGCAGGGTTTTGTATTATTTTTAAATTAAGAAATTTATATCTGAGCCGATTTAAATTGATCTAAGAAGCGTTTGTCATTTTCGAAGAACAGACGAATGTCCTTAATCTGGTATTTCAACATGGTAATACGTTCGATACCCATACCGAATGCAAAACCAGTGTATTCTTTACTGTCGATATTGCTTGCTTCAAGCACGGCAGGATCAACCATGCCACAGCCTAAAATTTCGACCCAACCAGTATATTTACATACGTTACAGCCCTTACCACCACAAAGCGTACATGAAATATCCATTTCAGCGGATGGCTCAGTAAATGGGAAGTATGAAGGGCGAAGACGGATTTTTGTGTCAGCACCAAACATCTCTTTGGCAAAATATAACAGTGTTTGCTTCAAGTCAGCAAACGATACTTCCTTATCGATGTATAAACCTTCAACTTGATGGAAAATACAATGCGCACGTGCTGAAATAGCTTCGTTACGGAAAACACGTCCAGGGAAAATTGCTCTTATCGGAGGAGCTTGCTTTTCCATTACACGAACTTGCACCGATGATGTATGAGTACGTAATAATACATCAGGATTGGTCGCAATGAAGAAGGTATCCTGCATGTCACGGGCTGGATGTTCCGGTGGAAAGTTTAAAGCTTCAAATACGTGATGATCATCTTCAATCTCAGGGCCATCAGCAATATTGAAACCTAAACGAGCAAAAATCTCAACTATTTCGTTTTTAACGATTGATAGAGGATGTCTGCTTCCCAGCTCAAAAGAAGTACCTGGTAGGGTTAAATCCGAACCTACTTCACCATTGTTGTCTGATGAAAAAGTTTCCTTGATTTCGTTAATCTTATCGAGCGTCTGTGTTTTTAATACATTTAAAACTTGCCCAACTTCACGCTTTTGCTCATTAGGTATGGTTTTAAACTCATCAAACAATTGTGAAACCAAGCCTTTTTTACTCAGGTATTTTATTCTTAACTGTTCCGCTTCATCAGCACTTGATGCAGCCAAACTCTTTATTTCTTCAACTAATTGATTGATTTTATCTAACATGACTCAATATTTACTTTATTATAGCAAGGCTGCAAAAGTAATAAAAGCATTGTTAAGGTGGGAGCTAAAACATCGTTTTTTAAAGATGATATTGTAATAATAGTTTGTTAGTTGCTAGGCAGAAGTCAGTAGTATATTTCGTAATGTATTGATAATTAGTTGCAAATATTGATGATGCAGATTGTATTTTTTTGATAATCTGATGAGTATATTGAAGTAGGGTTTGAGCCATGCGCAATAATGAATCAATTTGAAATTAAAGATGAAGTGTTTATTTTCTAAGTATTTCAACTGTTTTGATGCGTATTTCATCAACAGGACGATCAATGGCATAGGTTGGTAGTGCAGCAATTTTATCGACAACATCCATTCCTTTAGTTACCCATGCAAATACGGTGTAATCACCATCGAGATAGGGAGCTCCACCTACAGTTGTGTATGCTTCACGTTGCTCTTGACTGTATTTGATGTTATTCTCTTTTTCTAATTCGTCGAGTTCAGTATGAGTGAAACGCCTTCCTGAAATAATGTAGAATTGCGAACCATCACTTCTATTGTGCTTATTGCGATCGGCAGGTAGTTTTGAGGCAGCGATCATGCCACGTTTATGAAATAGTCCGGGTACAATATTCATTGGAAGGTTGTAACCAGGTCCTTTCCAGCCAACCACGTCGTCTTTCTTAGCATATTTAGAGTCGCCTGCTCCTGTTTGAATCAGAAAATCTTTTATAACCCGATGCACTAACAAGCTGTCATAAAAATTATCACTTACCAATTTGATGAAATTATCGCGGTAAAGGGGTGTTTTATCTGAGAGTTGAATTTCAATATTCCCCTTGTTAGTGATAATACGAAAGCCTTTCACCTTAGTATGTGAAATGTACACCTTATTGGTTTTGGTGCGCAGGTCGTATAAGTTATGTGCATCCTTTGAACTTTCTTTTAAAAGTTGTTGTATCCACTTGGCGTGCAATAATCGGCCTTGCTTTCGGTGAGGCTGACTAATACCAGCCAGACGATGAGACTTTGCAAAATAGGGCTTTCCACTTTTTATTTTACCTGTAAAGTTCGAATATGAAATTGTATCATTTTTAACGATGGCTGAAAAATAATCTTCTTTGGCGAATAGTTTACGGTTTTTACGAAATAGCTGATAGAGCGAATCTGATTCTAATGTAGCGTCCTTTAAATTAAGATAATGTTTGTTTCGTCGATTTACTTTTAATAGTACTAAATCTAAATCGATATCATAGGCTACAAAACCAGATGTTGAACTATAATCCTCTAAATCCATTGGTGAGCACTTAGCCTTGTAGGCACCTTTCACCAAGCTGAGATTGGTTACAACAATATCAGGTGCTACATAAAACCCATAGCCATCTTTAAGGTGGCGTGTATAATGATCGAAAGTACGGATGCTTACAATGGCTTTAGCATTGCTCTTGTATGATCCTTTGAATATGCTTTTTTGCGTTTCTGCTTTTTTCGAACTTGGTGATTGGCAAGCGAAAATAGCAAATGAAATAAGCAAGATGAGGAAAGCGCGAGGCATAATTTATAATTTTACAACAGTTACCTTAATCTTAACATCGGTATGTGGTCTGCTGGCACGATCGACTTCTAAGGCTGCAATTTTATTAAGAACATTTAGCCCTTCTACTACTTCTCCAAAAACAGTGTAATCACCATCTAGTTCTGGTGTGCCACCAATATTAATGTAATCTTGTTTCTGGCTTTCGGTAAACTCTTTTTTATCTGATATGCTGTAATGAAAGTTAATTTTGTCTTTAATCTGACGTAGCAGCTTATTGAACTCTTTAGGATTCTCGGTTTTTAAGCGAGCCAGTTCTTCTTTGTGTGGAATGTAAAATTGTTGCTTTAGTTCTTTTTTAATAGGGTTGTTTGTAGCCTTCTCAATGTTAGTCAGTTCTTCCAGTTTGTACTTTCTACCTTGCACAATGTAGAATTGTGATATATCTGACATCTTAAAATGATTCACATCTTCAGGTTGGCGAGGAGCGCAGATAGCTCCTCTCTTATGGTAACATTCTTTGCTGAATTCTGAATCAATATTAA
Organism: Carboxylicivirga fragile; assembly: GCF_050589805.1. Classification (NCBI taxonomy): domain Bacteria; kingdom Pseudomonadati; phylum Bacteroidota; class Bacteroidia; order Marinilabiliales; family Marinilabiliaceae; genus Carboxylicivirga; species Carboxylicivirga fragile. The sequence goes on from NZ_JBNGOY010000048.1 coordinate 4,610, forward strand.
TGGCTTTTCCATAACCAATGGCTCTACCCTGTGCAGCATTGCGCGAATCGGATGAGCCACCCTGAATAACAAATCCTTTTACAACGCGATAGAATAAAGTGCCATCAAAATGCTTTTTGCCAACTAAGCGTAAGAAATTATCTCTATGTGATGGTGTTTCGTTATAGAGCTTAATTTTCATATTACCCAAGTTTGTCGAGATGTTGACATAATAAATCGGTTCCTGAGCAAGGCTTAGCTGAGTCAGAATCGATATTAGTAAAAGGGTAATATACTTCATTGTTATAGCATTTTAATTGAAAGAGGGTGTCCAAAAAGTATTTTTGTGAACAAGCAAACTTACAGTTTGTTATTTTCCTTTCGTTTTACCCCTCCAAACCTCCCCTAAAGTGGAGGCTTAAGTCCCCTTCAGGGGATTTAGGGGTAGTAAAAAAAGATATTTGATTACAAATTAAAAGTAACCTAATTGTGATTTTTACTTTTTGAACACCCTCTTTTGTTTTCTACAATACCTTTAACTCTAGGATGTAAACATCTTCTTTGGGGCGGTCGTTTTCATCTTTCTCACCATTAGAAATAGCATCGATTACTTCAAGCCCTTCAACTACTTCGCCAAAAACGGTATAGTTATCATCCAGATGCGGAACCCCTCCAATTGTGCTGTATATATTCCTTAGAGAATCGGGAATTGAAACTGGAGCTAGTGCCGCCACTTTGTCCTCAACCATGCCATCAATTTTTATTTGTAAGTTCATAATGGCTGCTTGATTGCCTTGCTGTTGATAATAAGTTAAGGAATCCTTGAATTGTTCTAAAGTTTGATAGAATATACCTTTACGTTTCATTGACTTTAGGCGAGATTCAACTTCGGTGAATTGCTCCTCATTAAACGTTTTTCCCTGTACAATGTAAAATTGTGAACCCGATGATTTGCGTTGTGGATTTATTTTATCACCTGTTCGAGCCGCTGCTAGTGCACCTTTTTTATGAAATAGATTTGGAAAATCAAATTCCGCAGGAATGGTATAACCAGGACCTCCATTTCCCAACATCTTACCTGGTGCGGCATTTTTAGAATCTGGATCACCACCTTGAATCATGAAGTCGCTAATTACCCGATGAAAAAGCAAGGAATCGTAAAAGCCTTGTTCGGCTAACTTTATAAAGTTATCGCGATGCAAGGGCGTTTCATCGTAAAGCTTAATTTTCATGTCACCTTTAGTTGTATGCATCATCAGGTGTACATTTTGTCTAGGGCCTTGACAAGCAAGGACTGAAATAGAAAGTAATAATGCTGCGAATAGCTTCATGTTCGTATATTGATGTTAATTTTCAAATTCAACATTTTTGAAATAATTGAGAATGCCCTTTTTTATTAGCTGATTTTGGAAGGAAGGCATCATGGATTTGAGGTTTGGTTGTGGCTCAAAAATTGGCCATCCATCACCATCAACACCTGTTTCTTTTATGTAACCCTCGCGCAAAAGTATGCGGCAGCGTGCTACATTTATTAAATCCATCTTTTCTGTTTTCGAAAACTCTTTAAAGCCAATGCCCATTTCCTGAATTCCCATTACGAATAAAATAAATTCGTAATTAGCAGTCACGTTAAATTGCTTACTGAGGCGTAGGATCAATGCATCCCATTCTAATTCAAAATCACTTCCAGTCATAATTTATAATCTCATTTCAAAAATACCATTTCAATAGCTAAGACCAAAATATTAATTAAGATCTCGTACTGGAAGCAAACAGTACGGGGCTGATAAAGTTCTATAGCTTGGTATTAAAGCTTGCTAAATAAAAAAAGAGCAACCACAATGGTTACTCTTTTAATATCTTTTAAAAAGAATAATCTGAATTACTCAGCTTTTGGCTCTTCAGTTTCTTCAGTAGCAGGCGTTTCTTCGCTTGCTTCTTCAGCAACTTCTTCCTCACCAGCAGCTTCTGCGGCAGCGGCTTTAGCAGCAGCCTCAGCTTCAGCAGCCAATTCAGCTTTTGCAGCATTGATAGCTTCAGCTCTTTCAGCATTTACTTTAGCTTCTTGCTCTAAACGAGCTTGGCTTTCAGTTGCTTTTGCACCAGCTAATTGATCTTTCTTAGCTTGTACTTGGTTTTCTTTGTCAGCAATCCAAGTGTTGTAGCGCTTTTCAGCTTCAGCTTCATCAAAAGCACCTTTTTTAACACCTTCCAATAAGTGCTTCTTCATCATAACACCTTTGTACGAAAGAATCGCACGAGCAGTGTCAGTAGGCTGAGCACCTTTGTCAAGCCATGTAAGGGCTTTGTCAAAATTCAAATTAATTGTAGCAGGATTGGTGTTTGGATTGTAAGATCCAATACGCTCAATGTACTTTCCATCACGTGGAGATCTGCTATCTGCAACTACGATGTGGTAGTATGCATACCTTTTACGTCCATGACGTGCCAGTCTAATTTTTACAGGCATAGTATTCGTTTTAAATAAATTAAACAATTGCAAAAACTCGTTTTGCGGCTGCAAAGATAAGTCATTAAATATTAAAGACAAAACAGAATTGCTAATAAGAATCTATCAATGAGAAATAAGCCTTATTTGTACGAATAAAATAGGATTTTCTAAGTGTAATTTGGCCTTCTTTTTGTCTGGCAAAACCTTATCTTCGCAGAATGCTTTTTGGCATTGTTTGATGGATTTAATTGTGATTGCATGTTTTTAATATTTGATACCGAAACCACTGGTTTACCAAAGAAATTTAAAGCTCCCTTAACTGATTTTGATAACTGGCCAAGAATGGTTCAGCTGGCTTGGCAATGCCATGATGTTGAAGGAAACCTGTTGTTCGCCAAGAATCATGTAATTACTCCTGAAGGTTATACCATTCCTGAAGATGTTGTCGCCGTACACGGTATCAGTACTGAAATAGCCCATGAAAAGGGAATTCCATTAAAGGATGCATTACTTGACTTTGTTGAGGATGTAAAAAAGGCAAAATTCATCATTGGTCACAATGTGGAATTCGATTTAAACATTGTAGGGGCGGAATTATTACGCTGCGAGATGGAGGAGATTCTTACCTCGTCGCCTAGCTTGTGTACTAAAGATGAGAGTACAGAGTATTGCGGCTTGCGTAATAAAAGCGGGACGATTAAACCACCAACGCTTACCGAGTTACATATCAAGCTTTTTAACGCACCTTTTCCTGAGGCTCACAATGCGGCAGCTGATGTAGAATACACTACACGCTGTTTTTTGGAGTTGATTCGAGTTGATGCTATTTCGGCTCAGCGATTAAAAATGTCAGTAGCTCAGGTGCAGGCTTTCAAGCAAAATAATCCGAAGTCCATTGAGCCTGCAGGGATCAAATATGAATCGTTTAAGGTCGATAATTTTGCGGATATCTCCATTGAGGAAGAAGAGCGGAAGTTGGCTGAAGCGGCAGCTTCTTCTTCAAAGCAATCGTATGTGCATTTACACGTGCATTCGCAATATTCGATTTTGGATGGTGCAGCTAAAACCGGGCAGCTAGCTGAAAAAGCAAAGCAGCAGGGTATGCCAGCAGTTGCTTTAACAGATCATGGAGGCATGTTTGGCGTTAAGGAGTTTCATGTGGCATGTAAAAAAGCTGAGGTGAAGCCAATTATTGGCGTTGAGGCATATGTTGCAAAACGTGGTCATTTACGAAAAGATGATAAGACGGATGCATCGGGGCATCACATTATATTATTGGCCAAAAACTACACAGGTTATCAAAATCTGTTAAAGCTTACTTCTATCGCCCATACAGTTGGGATGTATTATAAACCTCGTATCGATAAAGATTTGCTAAAGGAGCATAACGAAGGTGTGATTGTTAGCAGCGCCTGTTTGGGTGGAGAAGTGTCTCAACATATTATGGCTGGTAATTTCGACAAGGCTCGCGAAACCATACTTTGGTTTAAGGAAGTTTTTGGCGACGATTATTATTTAGAAATACAACGCCATAAAAACGATGATCCTCGTTTACGCATTGATGTGTGGGAGAATCAAGTTAAGGTTAATAAGGTAATTCGTGAATTAGCGCAAGAATTGGGTGTAAAAGTTATTGCAACTAACGATGTGCATTTTGTGGAGCCAGAACATGCTGAGGCGCATGATGTATTGGTTTGTTTAAGTACCGGACGTGATTACGATGATCCAACTCGAATGCGTTACACCAAACAGGAATGGTTTAAAACAGTTGATGAGATGAATCAATTGTTTGCTGATGTTCCTGAAGCACTTGCAAACACGGCTGAAATAGCTGATAAAGTGGAGTTTTTTGAACTCGATTCAGATCCCATTATGCCTCCATTTAATATCCCTGAAGATTTTGGAACCTTTGAGCAGTTCAAAGAGAAATATAGTGAGGCTGACTTGATTGAGGAATTTACAGAAAAAGCGCTAATGCGTTTGGGAGGTTATGAGAAGACCTTACAAATTAAACTCGAAGCAGAGTATTTAAAGTTTCTGGCTTTTAATGGGGCACGTGAAAGATGGGGAGAAGAATTGGAGGATTCAGTAGTTGAACGTATCGATTTTGAGTTGGATACGATTAAAACAATGGGTTTCCCTGGTTACTTTTTGATCACACAGGATTTTATTAACTGGGCAAAAGATAATGGTGTACTCGTTGGTCCGGGGCGTGGTTCGGCGGCAGGTTCCGCTGTAGCTTATGCCATAAAAATTACTGATGTTGATCCCATCAAATACGATTTGCTGTTTGAGCGTTTCTTGAATCCCGATCGTGTGTCCATGCCCGATGTCGATATTGACTTTGATGATGATGGACGACAAGCGGTATTGGATTATGTGACTGATAAATACGGTAAGGATAAGGTAGCGCATATTTGCACCTTTGGTACAATGGCTACCAAGAGTTCAATCAAAGATGTAGCAAGGGTATTACGATTAGATCTTTCTGAGGCAAACCGATTAGCCAAGATGGTGCCTGAGGCGCCTAAGATGAGTTTTAAAAAGGCCTATAAAGAAGAGCCTTTGTTACTCAAGGAAAAAGATTCGGCCGATCCCTTAATTGCTAAAACCATAAAGTTTGCAGAGGCTCTTGAAGGTTCTGTTCGACAAACAGGAGTACATGCTTGCGGTATTTTAATTGGTAAAAATCCACTGGATCAGCATGTGCCTGTGATGCCAACCAAGGGTGAGGATTTGTTGACCACGCAATACGATGGTCGTTTTGTTGAGGATATCGGTTTGCTTAAGATGGACTTCTTAGGTTTAAAAACACTTTCTATAATAAAAGAAGTGTTGGCTAATGTTAAGCTATCTCGAGGAATTGATGTAGATATTAACAATGTGCCACTCGAGGATGAAGAAACATTCAAAATGTTTAGTCGAGGCGAAACTACGGCAATCTTCCAGTTTGAGTCGCCTGGTATGAAGAAGCACTTGCGTGCACTTCAGCCTAACCGATTTGAAGACCTTGTGGCTATGAATGCCCTTTATCGTCCGGGACCGATGGAATATATTCCTTCTTTTATTGCACGTAAGCATGGTCGTGAAGAAATAGAGTACGATCATCCGATGATGGAGCCATACTTGAAGGATACCTATGGTATTACGGTGTATCAGGAGCAGGTGATGCTTCAGTCACGCGCCTTAGGTCAATTTACCCGTGGTGATTCCGATTCCTTGCGTAAGGCCATGGGAAAGAAGATTATTGCCATGATGGATAAACTCAAGGAGAAGTTTATCAAAGGGTGTTTGGATAGTGAAGAGTTTATGAAGGGTGTGCCTGAATCGGCTAAGTCACCTGAAAAATTAATAGATAAAATATGGGGCGACTGGGAGGCATTTGCGAGTTATGCCTTTAACAAGTCGCACTCGGTGTGTTATGCCTACATTGCTTATCAAACAGGATATTTGAAAGCGCATTATCCAGCCGAATTTATGTCTGGTGTATTAAGCCGTAATTTGAGTGATATTACCAAGATCACTAACTTTATGGAAGAGTGTCGCAACATGGGAATGGATGTGTTGGGACCTGATGTGAATGAGAGTTACCGTAAATTTACTGTAAATAAGGATGGGGCGATTCGATTTGGAATGGCCGGAATTAAAGGTGTTGGAGAAGGTGCTGTTGAAGTTATTATTAAGGAGCGTGAGGAAAATGGACCATTCAAGGATGTGTATGATTTTGTTGAACGCCTACCGTTGTCAACCGTAAATAAAAAGAATATTGAGGCATTGGCATCTTCTGGAGCCTTGGATAATCTTGGTGATTATCACAGAGCGCAATTTTTCTCGCCTTTACCAAACGAGGAAACTGTTTTTATTGAGAATATTCTTCGATATGGAAACCGTTATCAGGCAGATAAGGCTAGTTCGCAGAATTCATTGTTTGGTGCCATGGAAGGTGGAGGTATCGAAATTAAGAAACCTCAGTTGCCTGATTGTATTCCTTTTTCAAACATTGAAAAATTAAACAAAGAGAAAGAATACATTGGTATCTACTTGTCGGCACATCCTCTGGATGATTATAAGTTGGAATTAACCCATTTTATCCACCATAATTTTAAGCAGCTCGATGACCTGGAAGCAATGAAGGGGCGTGATTTATCCTTTGGAGGAATGGTTGTTGCGGTTCGACGAGGAACCACTAAAAAAGGGAATCCTTTTGGAATAATGACCATCGAAGATTACAGTGGCTCCTTTGAGTTTGCTTTCTTTGGAAACGATTTTACTGAGTATTTGCCTTATCTCGAAGTAGGTTATTTCTTAATGATAAAAGGTCGGGTTCAGCCAAAGCGTTTTAATAAAGAAGAGCTTGAAATGAAAATTAATCACATTTCTTTTTTAAGTGAGTTGCGCGAGAAGATGGTGAATGTCATTACTTTAAATGTGCCGCTTAAGGCAGTTTCGCAAGAATTGACAACAGAATTAGCTCAACTCTTGTTAGATAACGAAGGAAAGGTTACCTTGAAGTTTGTAATTAAGGATTCGGAATCAAAAAATGCAGTTCAGCTTTTATCAAGAAGTATGCGCGTTGATTTAACAGATGATTTGGTTAAATATATAGATGAACATCCGGATATTACCTTGAGTATAGCTTAATATATATGGACATTTATATATGTAAGTATGAAAAAAATGAAATTTTTATAATGTAGAAGTTATTTTTAATAACTTTGTCTTTCGTTTATATAGAATTGAAATAATATTATTAATCATATTTAAGTAAAAAGATTTGCTATGTTGATTGAAGTTACGGATGCTAATTTTGAAGAGGTTGTATTAAAATCAGACAAGCCAGTATTGGTGGATTTTTGGGCTGAATGGTGTGGCCCTTGTCGTATGGTAACGCCTATCGTTAAAGAATTAGCTGAAGAGTATGGCGCAACTGCCGTAGTTACAAAAATGGATGTTGATAGTAACCCTGGAACTTCTGTTAAGTTCGGAATTCGTAACATCCCAACTATTCTTTTCTTTAAGAATGGTGAAGTTGTTGATAAACAAGTTGGAGCTGTTCCTAAAACTATATTAGCTTCTAAATTAGATGCCTTAGTATAGTATTTGTATACGAAATTAATGGGCTGTCAATTCGCGTTGACAGCCTTTTTTTTAAACTACCCCTCAAAAACAAGTTAAACATGAAAAATTTAGTTGTTTTATCAGCTATTGCGCTGATAGCTTTAAGTAGCTGTCAGTTCTTTGGTCCTGATAAAAAAGTAGTTACCAAAGGAGAAAAAAATCCTGATGGTATCGTAATTAAGAAACGTCATTTTAATGATGACCCACATTCGCCAATCGAGTGGAAAATTTCCATGAAGCCAAGTGCCGAAGGTTCTGCTGTTCGTCATGGTAAATCAATCAGATACACCAAAAGTGGTAAGGTAGCTGAGGTGATTAATTATGTGGAGAATAAAAAAGAAGGTAAGCGTTTGACTTATCATTCAACAGGTAAGATATATAAAGAGCAGTCGTACCTTAATAATAAGTTAGATGGTGTTTGTAAGCGATATGATCGCGAAGGTAAGTTGGTAGCTGAATATCCTTATAAAGGTGGATTGCCTGGAGTTGGTTTAAAAGAGTTTACCAATCTTGGGAAAGAACGTCCAGCTCCCGTATTGTCACTTAAGAAAGTTGATAAAATTAGAACCAACGGATCGTATGTGGTCGTTTGTTCATTAACCGGCGAAGGAGCAAAGCGTATTAAGTCAGTTGAATTTTATCAAGGTGATTTGTTGGACGGAAAATACCAGCATAGAAACTTGAAGAATGTTAAGAAACTTTCTGGCAAGTCAGGTGAATTTAGCATTGCATTACCCAAAGGTGCTTCTGTTAATAAAACGCTCAATTTTGTTGCTGTTGCATCAACAAGTGCAGGCTTAAAATATATTATTCAGAAGAAAATAACTATTGATGCAAGGGGAGTGTAACTTCGTATAGATGTAATGATAAAAGGGCGCCATTGGCGCCTTTTTATCATCTTTATACAGTATCATCGTCTCGTTTTTTCTTCGGAGGTTTTGAACGTTTAGCATCTTTTAAGCATTTATGTATCATCCACTCCAACTGCCCATTGACACTCCTAAACTCATCATCAGCCCATTTTTCGATCTGATTAAAAGTTTCGGGATCAATCCGTAACATAAATGATTTCTTTTTTGACATACGCTATTAATGTAGTGAACCCGTATTAATTACTGGAGTAGCTTCTTTGTCACCGCACAAAACTACCATTAAATTGCTCACCATGGAAGCTTTTTTGTCATCATCAAATTCGATAATGTTGTCTTCTGATAGTTTTTTTAAGGCATCTTCAACCATGCCTACTGCGCCTTCTACAATTTTCTTGCGAGCTGCAACTATGGCAACTGCTTGCTGGCGTTTTAGCATTGAGCTGGCAATTTCTGGCGCGTACGCTAAATACCCAATACGAGCTTCCATCACTTTTATGCCGGCCATAGCGAGGCGCTCAGTAATTTCATTTTCCAAAGCTTCGTTGACTTCATCCATCCCTGATCGTAGGGTTAAGTTGGCCCTTTCATCATCAAAATTGTCGTAAGGGTACGATCCGGCAAGTTTACGAACAGCAGCATCCGTTTGTACACGAACAAATTCTTCATAGTGATCAACTTCAAAAGCTGCTTTGTAGGTGTCTTGTACCTTCCATACCAAAATGACATTGATTAGGATGGGGTTACCAATTTTGTCGTTTACCTTAACGCGTTCGCTATCGAAGTTACGAGCTCGTAGCGAAATACGTTGTTTGGTAAAGAAAGGATTGGCCCAAAAGAAACCATTTGCCTTAACTGTTCCTTTATAGGCTCCGAATAAAACCAGCACCTTCGAACCATTTGGGTTAACGATGAAGAAACCCGGTAAAATGAAAATGATAATTGGGATTGCCAAGAGGAAAAGGAACTGATGAAACATTATCAGTCCAACAAGGGTTGTTGCAAGAATTGCAAGGAGAACTAGTAGCATTACGTAGCCACTACTCGCTTTTATTGTTTTTTCAGTTTTCATAATGATATTGATTTGATATCATAATGATACGTATAAATTTTCATAAAGTCAAAAAAGGATTGTATTTTTTATGAAATCATATACATAATGTATTAAAACAAGAAAGGAACCCTTCATTGAGTTCCTTCTCTTGTTTTAATTTGACCAGTTTATATTTTCTTGGTATTGAGTTAGATGATTATTGTTTAAAGCTTAATGTTCAGACTAACGGAGATGTTTCGTCCCATGTTGTACATGCCAATTGGTTTAAGCAGATTAAGGTGGTCAACGTACACTCTATTTAAAAGATTGTTGGCTGAGATTGACCAATCAAACTGATATTTTCCTTTATTGATTGAGGCTCCTATGCCCGCATTAAGGGTATAATAACCTGGTGTTCGTGTTTCAAATTCTGCTGGTTTATTTTGATCCGACGACATTTCGGTATTTATATTCACATAGCTGTTGTCGAAGGGTTTAATCTTTGGTGTTTTTGCACTTAATTCTACTTTTCCACGAATTGGAGGGATAAAAGGAAGGTAGGTATTGTTTTTCTGCTTGGCATATATCCATGCTCCAGTACCTTTAATGTGTAACCATTGTGCTTTCTCAGGATGAAAGTGAATGCCTGATTCTAATCCTGTAAGATAGGCGCCGTTTTGTTGGTATTGATAGACTGGTAGACCATCCTCCACTTCACCAGTTGGGCTTAAATAGATATAATTGTCGATGTAATTATAGAAGCTCGAAATGTCAAACGTAAGAAGATTGGAATGGGTGTGTAAACCAAAGTCAGCTTCGATGCTTTGTTGTGCTACTAAATCAGGATTTCCTTCTTCATGGCGACCTGCGTGTAAACCAGCTTGAGTTAATTCAGCTAGATTTGGAGCCCTAAATGCCGTTGCTACGTTTGCTCTTAATAAAATTGAATGGTTAATTTCATAAGTAGCCCCCAACGATGCACTTATGTTCTGAAAAGATCGTTCTAGTTCAATTTGCTCTTCGTGTTCTTCATGCTCTTCTTCTGTTTCCTCTTCGTGCTCTTCTCCATGATGATGCTCGCCACGTTCTTGAAGAGGAACATCTATGTGGCGATAGTCGTACCTAATGCCACCTTGAATATTGAAATGCTCGTTAGCAGTATATTGTAATAAAGTAAACGCGGATATGTCATTCATTTTTGCATCAGGAATTATTTTGCCTTCAGCCTCCTTGTTTTTGTTATTGCGATACATACCTTGAATTCCGTATATGGAATTTACTTTATCGGTAACATCTTTGTGTAGTTTTAGCTCATAGGTATAGGTTTGCAATTGACTATTGATGGCGATTCCTGCATCATGAATATCGGGTGATTCAATTTCCTTACGATTGTTAAGTTGTACTCCAAAGTTACCTTCAAGTTTTACCTCTCCCAATAGTAGAGTGTTTTTTGAAGTTATATTGTGGTTGTTTAAGTCTTGATACCATTGAGTTGGTTTTGTGCTATTGCTCAAATTCTCATTTAATACTGCAGGAACAGTCATTCCTATTAAATCCGTTTTGTAATCGTAATAGATTTTTGAATGACCATTTTTGAAGTTTAATCCTGCAAAGGTTTTAATGCTTTTAGTTTGATATCGAGAGTTTGAAACAGTGTTGTCATTGCCATCTTTATAATCGTGATGCGCCATAATACTTCCACGTATTCCCCATTGAAATTGTTTAGAACTTTGTTTTACTCCAATGGAAGAATTAGTGCCTCTGGTATTTGTAAAATAACGAAGATGAGCATCAGCTTGAAACGTATTTACGGGAGCTGGTAATTCGCGAATAAGATTTATAACACCACCAACAGCATCTGATCCATATAATAATGATGCTGGCCCTTTTATTACTTCAATACGCTCTAATCCATATTGATCAATATTAAAAGGATGATTTCTTGAGAATTGGTAGTTTTCTAGGCGAATTCCGTTGTTCAGAACTAATATATTGGTACCCGATAAACCCCTTATAACTGGTTGGCTAACTGCTGCACTTCCGCCAGCAACATCTACTCCAGGAATATTAGAAAGTATCGCGTTAACCGAAGCTTCAGGGTACGCTTGAAGCTCTTTACTATCCATGAAATCTACTTTTGTTGCAATTTTATGTTGGGTATCTGAGAAGCCCGCGGAGACTACCACCTCCTCGTGCCTTACCACTTGAGGTTCTAGTTCGATGGTGTAATGATCGTTAATGTTGCCACCATCAATGGTAAGATAAACGGTTTGATAGCCTATGTACGAAAACTGTATGGTTAATCTTGATTGTGGAATGTTTTCAATGACAAAATTACCATCGACATCACTAACATTACCTTTGTCTAATTCTAGGATGTAAATATTGACTCCTGGAATGCTTTGGTTTAAGTGCTTATCTTTTATAAGTCCTTTGATGTTATTTTGTGCAGATGCAGAAATGCCAATTAATAGTATTCCTAGTAATAGGTTCTTCATTGTGGTTCTATTTTGTAGCTAGAAGTTTATATATGCGTGAAATAGTGTAAAATCCTGTCAGTGTTAATATGATTGTAGCTCCTGATGGTAAGTCGAATACATAGGCCATGAAAAGACCAATTATGCTGCCCACTAAACTTATTACAACAGCTAGAAACATAACTTTTTTGTAAGATTTCGAAAAAAGATTTGCTGCTGATGGGGGTATTGTAAATAGTGACAATACTAATATAATACCCATTACTTTTATTGATAACACAATTGCAATTGCAATAAATATTGAAACAGTATAACGAATTGTTTTAACTGGTAGTCCTGTTGTTTTAGCATAATCTGGATCAAACGCGGTAATGATAATAGCATCATAGAAGAACCGTATTAATAGAACCACAGATAAACTTATTGCGCCTAACCATATAAGGTCGGTTTGTTTAACGGTTAGAATATCTCCAAAAAGAAAACCCATTAAGTTTGGAGTGTAGCCAGGAGTAAGAAAAACAAATATGATACCTATGGCCATGCCAAGCGACCATAGTATCGCTATCGCGCTGTCTTCGCGTAAGCCGGCTTTATTGCTGGTCCATTCAATACCAAGTGACGATAATATGGCAAATATACCTGCTCCTAGAAAAGGCGGAAATCCAAAATAATAGGCAATGCCCATACCACCAAAGGATGCGTGAGTGATGCCGCCACTGATAAATACACTTCGACGTGCTACTACATAGGTGCCTATAATGCCCGCCAATACCGATGTTAGTATAGATGCTAGTAAAGCGTTTTGAAAAAAAGCATAACTAAATAGATCGATAAAATCAGTCATGGTTGTGGTTTTTTAATACTCTGTGAGGAACGGTTCCATGGCTTATGATTTCGATAGGGCAGTTGTATGATTTTAGTATTTCGCTTGTAATTTTATTGGAAGCATGGTAATGCAGCCCGCCATTCACGCAAGCAATGGTTTTAACCATTGAGGAAATTGTTCCTACATCGTGCGAAACCAAAAGGATTGCTATCTTTTTGTTTAATTCAGCCAGCAGCTTGTATAGGTTAGCTTCAAAGGTTTTATCTACATATGTATTGGGTTCATCTAATATTAATAGGTTGGGATCGCTTATTAATGCACGACATAAAAACACGCGTTGCATTTGTCCGCCTGAAAGCTCTCCTATGGCAGAATTACAATATTCGTCCATTCCTACGAAGCTTAGTAATTCATCTACTTTAGTAAGGTGCTTTTTGGTAGGTTTATTCCACCATTTGTTTGATGAGAATCTACCAGATAGGATTACTTCCTTAACGGTTATAGGAAAGCGTGTATCGATATTATTAACCTGAGGAAGGTAGCCAATTTTTAATTCAGAGGCTTTGTGAATGGTACCTTTTGTTGGTTCCAAAAGATTCAGAATAACTTTTAATAATGTTGTTTTTCCGCCTCCATTGGGTCCAATAATACCAACAAAATCTTCAGGCGCTATTTTCAGATTAACACCATTTAATACTTCTTTGCCATCGTAACCTGCAGCTATGTCCTTTAACTCTAATAGTGCTGGCATCTTATGAATTTTCTAAGTGGTCGATAAATTTGTCCATCTCAGTATACCAATCTTCCGAAAGCGGATTGACTTGTACTGTTTTGGCATTAATTTCTTTGGCGATCACTTCGGCATTTGATTGATCAAATTCTTGTTGGATATAAATGGTTTTTATGGTCTTACCGCGTGCGTCTTCTATAGTTTTCTGCATTCTTGCAGGACTTGGTGTTTTGCCTTCAAACTCAATTGTGATTTGTTCAAACCCATAATCTTTGGCTAGGTAAGTATAGGCAGGATGAAAAATCATGAAGCTTAAATCGGGTTTTACTTCTTTAATTTTAGTTAGTCGTTGATTAAGCTTGTTGATGTCTGATAAAAGACTCTTATATCGAAGCTCAATGTTTTCCTTTTCTTTGGGAAACAACTCTATTAATCCTTCCTTAAGGTTACTAGCAATGTGAGACGCTTGTTTGGGCGATGTCCAAGTGTGTGGATCTATACCACCCGAACATACATGGTCGTGATCGCCATGATGGTGATGATGGTGTTCGCCTTGAATTACTTGTATGCCATTTGACAGATCGTACCATGTCATTTCTGAGTTCGCCTCCTTAAGACGATCATTCCAAGTTGTTTCAAAGCTAAGATGCCCCATTAGAAAATAGGCTTGTGAATTAGCAAGCTTTTGAAGTTGAGCTACGCTTGGTGCATATGTGGCATGATTCGAGCCTGGTGGGATCATTACGTTTACTTCCACTTTTTCGGGCATAAGTCGTTTCAGAAAATACTTTTGAGGGCCGATACTAACTGATAGTATTGGTTTTTGGTTTTCTGATTGTTTTGTGTTGCATGAAGAAACTATTATTAGAATACTTAATGCTATTATTTTTAAGCTTGTAATTAATTTCATTTTAGTTGTCTTAATGATTACATTTTTGACATGTTCCCTCTACTATCGTGTTTTGGGTTTTTGCACTGAATCCTTCCGGCAAATTACATTGTGGTAAAGGAGTTTCTGGTAAACAAAGTACTTTATCACATTCAACGCAGTGAAAATGCGGATGTGTACTGCCTTTCTTTGGATTAATTAATTTGTATTTTATTGTCTGATCGTCGATGACTATTTTATGGATAATATTTTTGTCTTCAAAAAGACGTATGCTGCGATACAAGGTTACTCTATCAATGTCTTCCCCCAACTTTTCTTCTATTTCTTTAGATGAAAGCGCTTGATCTTCGCGAGATAAAATACTCAATAATTTTTCACGAATGGCGGTTCGACTAACCCCGTAAGACGATAAGTATTCACTTGGATTCATATTGCATGCAACTTTGTTGCAAAAATACAAAGATATTTAGAAAATGCAACGATGTTGCAAAATAAAAAGACAACAATGTCTTTTTATTGATTCTCTCCAAATAGTTTGAAAACAGAATCAACATACGTTTTTGATACTGGAACTTCAACGGGAGTGTTCGTATCAAGCTTTATTCGCAATCCATCCTTACCACGTTCTATTAGTTTTACCTTTTTGAAGTTAACCATATACGATCGATGGCAGCGAATGATATCAATTTGTTTTAATGAGTCTTCAAGTTGTTTAAGCGTATTTCGTAAAAGAAACTTTTCTTGTTTCTGTTGATCATTGTAAAAGATAGTAACATAATTGTCAGCTCCCTGCAGATATAAAACATCCTTTAACTTTAGGGAAAGACGCATGATGCCTTTTTCATCATTAAACACGACCATGCCTTTGGTTTCTTTTTCTGGTTCTTTAGCATTGGTTAGCGCTTCAAGTTGTTCCTTGTTATCCATCCACGCAAAGTATAACCACGAAGTGGAATATGGAATTAATAAAATTAAGGATGTGTTAATGATTGATACTTCTATGGCATCTTGAAATGTTGGCGGATCTTTAAGAATGAATATTTGATAGAATGTGTAGAATAAAGACATGCTAACAATTTCGAGTGCGATCCAAAATAAGTAATTGCCCAGGTTTATACTCTTCCCCTTCTGAACCATTCGATACATTATAATGCGGCTTATGACTACCACTAAAACACCAGTAAGTATTATCAAACTTGAATAGAATAAAAATTCTAAATCAGGTACATTAATAAACTTGTGCCTTACATTAAATGGTTCGTAGAGGTTGATAAATATCAAAGCAAAACTAGCGGTAAATAAAATTAGCCGAATAATATTTTGCCTTCTTAGTAGGTAGCCTGGTATGTTTTTGCTAAAATCCATTACTTAATTGGTCGCATTAAAAGTAATGATAAATTTAAATTTATGCATTGTTTTAACAAGCAATGCAATATTAATACGCAATTTTCGCACCTGTATAGAGAATTTCACCCCTAAATATCGGTTTTTAGCCCTGTTTAGTGCTGTAAATCACATAAAATTGCAGTCTAACAAAAACTTAACTTGGTTTGTATAAACGAATCGGCAATTTTAATTCCATTCGTATTTTAAAATGAGTAATTACTCTTATTTATATCAAACTCTATGGCACGATATTCGTCGAAAGTTGCCACACACTCTTTCGATGATAGTGCCTTAGTTTTGTTAGAAAAGTTTAATGATACAAAAATATTAATGGGAATTATTTCCCATTGCTCTTAATAATTTGGTAAAAGAGAATTAGGTCGATGAGTGATTTATAGATTGATGCTTTTAGCAAAATCGCTTTTTACAACGGATATCGAGTTGACTTAATAAAAAAAAAGGGTGCTGGTTTAACGAAACCAACACCCTTTTTTAGATATTATATAGAGACTAAGCTAAGATCTCAGTCACTTGTTTAACGACGTTTTCTCCGGTGAAACCGAATTCTTTATCAAGCACAGTGTACGGTGCTGAATAACCAAAGTGGTTTAAGCCCCATACTTTACCATTTGCTCCAACTAATCCTTCTAAGGTTACAGGCAATCCTGCTGTCATGCCAAAGCGAGGAGTTGATACAGGTAGAATTTCATTTTGATAGGCAAGATCTTGTGTGCGGAATAAGCCTTCAGAAATAACTGAAACAACATTAACTTTTAGCCCTTTTTCTTCACGAAGTAATTTCGCGCCATCAACTAAAGTACTCACTTCTGAACCAGAAGCTAATAAAACAATGTCAGGTGTATCAGCATCCTTCTCAACTATGTAAGCACCTTTTTCAGCTTGCAAAGCATTTTGGTAGCTACTATTTGGTAAGTTGTTAATGTTCTGACGAGATAAGATAAGTGCAGTTGGTGTTGATGTGTTCTCCATTGCCATTTTCCAAGCAACAGTTCCTTCATTAACATCAGCTGGACGAACAACCAACATGCTATTTTCGCCGTTGTGGTTTTGCAATTTCTCCATCAAACGAATCTGGGCTTCTTGCTCAATTGGTTGGTGTGTTGGACCATCTTCACCTACACGGAAAGCATCATGTGTCCACACATATTTAACAGGCAATTCCATCAATGCAGCCATACGAGCAGCTGGTTTCATGTAGTCAGAGAATACAAAGAAAGTTCCACAGGCTACAAATACACCACCGTGTAAAGCCATACCGTTGGCAATGGCACCCATTGTTAATTCGGCAACACCCACTTGTAAGAAGGCTCCAGAGAAATCATTCTTTTTCAGAATGGTTGTTTTCTTAAGGAAACCATCGGTTTTATCTGAGTTTGCTAAGTCAGCCGACATAACAATCATGTTTTCTACTTGCTGAGCATATTCGCCTAATACTGTTGCCGAAGCGGCACGAGTTGCGGCATTTGCTTTTTGCTCAATAGCACTGTAATCAATCGCAGGAGCTTTTCCAGAAATGAAGCCAGCTAATTTAGCAGCTAATTCAGGATTTGCTTTTTCCCAAGCTGCTTGTTCAGCTTTTTTAGTAGCTGCAAACTTCGCTTTTTCTTCATTTACCTTTGTATATGCATCGGCAACAGCAGGAAACACCTGGAAAGGATTCGAAGCATCTGCACCAAGATTTTTCATGGTGTCATCAAATGAGGCGCCAGCAGCACTTAATGGTTGTCCGTGAGTAGACACCATTTTTTCGTAAGAACCACCTTCGGCAGTAACAGCACCTTTACCCATTATTGTTTTACCAATAATCAAGAAAGGTTTTTCAGTTTCGGCATTGGCAGCATCCAAAGCTAACCTGATGGCATCGTGATCGTTACCATCGATGGTCATGGTTGCCCATCCCCAAGCTTCATATTTTTTTGCTGTATCTTCAATCGTTACGTCATCACATGTTGTTGATAACTGTATGTCGTTTGAATCGTAGAACATTACCAGATTATTCAAGCCTAAATGTCCTGCAATACGACCAGTACCTTGCGAAATCTCTTCTTGTATACCACCATCCGAAATGAACGTATATGTTTTGTGGTTCATCCATTCGCCAAAGCGAGCAACCAGGAAGCGTTCAGCAACTGCGGCTCCTAATGCCATGGTATGCCCTTGTCCAAGAGGTCCTGATGTATTTTCTACACCTCGTGCAATATCAACTTCAGGATGACCAGGTGTTGGACTTCCCCATTGTCTGAAATTAGCTAGTTCATCCATTGAGTATGCACCCGTTAAAGCTAAGGCTGCATATAACATTGGCGACATGTGTCCAGGATCAAGGAAAAAGCGATCGCGGTTAAACCAAGTTCGGTCGTTAGGGTCATAATTCAAATACTCCGAAAACAACACATGAATAAAATCGGCTCCACCCATTGCTCCACCGGGGTGTCCAGATTTGGCTTTTTCGACCATGGCCGCTGATAATACTCTGATGTTGTCGGCTGCTTGTTTTGAAATGTTCTTGTCCATTACAATTTTAAAATTAAAAGATTTCACCCTACTTCTTCAGGTGGAACTTGCTAAAAAATGCTCCTCACTATTGAGGGAGCATGTTTTAGCTTGTTTCTACTGTTGTATAAAAACACAATAGTAGATCAGTCTTCAAACTTGGCGCAAAAATACACTTTTTTCCCTAGCTACTAAACTTTAAGCCTAAAATGAAACATGATTTTTCTTTTTATTTTAAGCGAATGGAATCAAAAAGTTAACTTTGCTAGCCTTATTAATGTGAATGATTTATGAAGATAGTTGCCGATGATAAAATACCATTTTTGAATGGTGTTTTCGAAGATAAATGTGAGATAGAGTATTTGCCGGGTGGAGAGATTGATGACCTTGTTTTGAAGAATGCAGATGCCTTGATTACCAGAACGCGTACTAAATGTAATGCATCTTCATTGGAAGGGAGTAAGGTAAAGATGATTGCATCAGCAACCATCGGCTTTGATCATATCGATACAGAATGGTGTGCTAATAATGGCATTAAATGGACCAATGCGCCGGGTTGTAATGCTGAATCTGTTAAACAATATTTGGCATCGGTATTTGCTCAGCTTGTCATTGATAAAGGATGGGAGCTCAAAGGAAAAAAAATAGCGGTGGTAGGAGTTGGCAATGTTGGAAGTCGTGTTTCATCACTTGCCAAGCTACTTGGTATGGAAGTTTATGAGGTTGATCCTCCACGAGCGGAAACCGAAAAAAGTACGTCTTTTTTTAAGCTTGAAGAAATAATATCGGATGTTGATATAATAAGTTTTCATACACCCTTGACGCGAGTTGGTGAAGATGCAACTTATCATTTATGTAACTCGAATTTACTGTCGAAAATGAAATCAACAGCGATAGTCATCAATTCTTCACGGGGCGAAGTGGTTGATGGAAATGCCTTAAAAAGTGCATTGGTTTCTGAAGAAATTGAAGCAGCGGTTCTTGATGTTTGGGAGCATGAGCCGAACATTGACAAAGAGCTGATGGACAAGTGTTGGATCGTCACACCGCACATAGCAGGATATTCTTTGGACGGAAAAGCAAATGGAACAATGATGAGTATTAGGGCAATTAGTAGGCATTTCAATTTAGGAATGGACGATTGGTTGCCTCAAAACATTCCTGAGCCCAAAAGAAAAATAATTGAATTGGATTGTGAATATTTAAGTGTTGAGCGCGCATTATCAAGTGTGTTAGTACATACCTATCCAATAAAGGAGGATGATTTAAGGCTTCGAATGAACATTAAAGGATTTGAAAAACAAAGAGGGGCTTATCCTATTCGTCGAGAATTTAAGGCCTTTGATGTTGTGCTAACGAATGGAAATAAGGAGCTTGTAGAATTGCTTAAAAGCCTGGGGTTCAAAAATGTTAAATTATTGAATCAATAGTTAAAAAGTGTAAAAGATTTCATTTTATCAGATGATTAAGTAGTTTGCGTTATAATTTGTAATGCGTTAAAAAATAAGTTGTTAATTAGTTGATTTTTATTTTTATAGGTTTTATGTTTGGGATCATTCAAGCAACAAACCTTATTTATATCCCGTCAAACATCAGGCTCCATCCTTCCCGGTCGGAGCCTTTTTTTTTATAAAAAAACTCCCCAAGGCAAATTTGCCATTGGAGAGTTCATCTCAATTCAAATTCACTTATTTATAAAGTGGCGATTTTATCAAGGTGATGTGCGTTGACAAATTCATTAAGCGATTCATTTAGTGTAGGATTGCCTATTTCTTGTAAATCGTAATGAACACGTGTGTTTGGTTTACTTATTGTTACAATTCGATTAAGATCAATAGGTGTTCCAATAATAACAGCATCGCATGGTACGGCATCGATAGTGGCTTGCAAATCTTTAATCTGCTCTTCGCCATAACCCATAGCTGGAAGCAAGGTGCCTATGTTTGGATATATTTTAAATGTTTCAGCCAATTTTCCAACAGCATATGGTCGAGGGTCAACAATTTCTGCGGCGCCAAATTTCATGGCAGCTACAATACCTGCACCCAATTTCATTTCACCATGTGTTAAAGTAGGTCCATCTTCTATTACAAGAACACGTTTTCCTTTTATGGCATTTATATCATCCACTCTAATTGGAGAAGCGCCATCAACAACGCTGGCTCTCGGATTAGCTTTTTCTATATTAGCTCTGAGTTGATTGATATCCTCGGGCGCAGCGCTATCCATTTTATTAATTACGACCACATCAGCCATCCTTAAATTGACTTCACCAGGGTAGTAATTGAGTTCGTGGTTAACACGATGAGGATCGGCAACGGTAATTAATAAGTCAGGCTGATAGAATGAGAAATCGTTATTACCACCATCCCAAAGAATAACATCACAGCCATCAGGGTCGTTTTCGGCTGCACGTACTATAGCTTCATAATCAACGCCTGCATAGATAACATTTCCACGAACCACATGAGGTTCATACTCTTCCATCTCTTCAATGGTGCATTCGTGAAAAGCCAAGTCTTCCACTGTTGCAAAACGCTGCACACGTTGTTTTACTAAATCGCCGTAAGGCATTGGGTGACGAATTGCTACCACTTTTAGGCCTTGCTCCATCAATAGCTCAATGACTTTACGTGAGGT
This sequence comes from Carboxylicivirga fragile, assembly GCF_050589805.1. Classification (NCBI taxonomy): domain Bacteria; kingdom Pseudomonadati; phylum Bacteroidota; class Bacteroidia; order Marinilabiliales; family Marinilabiliaceae; genus Carboxylicivirga; species Carboxylicivirga fragile. Next base: position 25,523 of record NZ_JBNGOY010000048.1, read on the forward strand.
TTGGCTTTTTCCGCAGCCAGTACGTGTAGCACAAACGGCTATGACAGGCTTAGTACTTTTGATCATGGTGTCGTTAGGTCCCAACAGCATAAACGATGCTCCGGCTGCATTCACTTGTGCCGAAACAGACATTACTTTTTGGTATGGCACATCGCTGTATGAAAAGACGCAAACATCTGCTTCCTTTTCAACGATTAACTTTTCCAGATCATCTTCGGCAAAAATAGGAATGCCATCAGGGTAAAGAGATCCGGCCAATTCGGCGGGGTATTTTCTGCCATCGATATCAGGAATTTGAGCCGCGGTAAACGCAACGACCTTATAGTCCTGATTTTCTCTGAAGAAAGTGTTAAAGTTGTGGAAGTCTCTTCCGGCTGCACCAATAATAATGACTCTTTTCATGTTGTAAAGTTTTACTTTCAATTGTAACATGGAACTCACATGTAAATTTTAATAATGCACCTTTGTGCAATCTTATTCTTAAAATTTGCATGTTCGTTTCATACAATTGTTATTTGGTTTGTTAATATTACAGAGCGGTGTTCATTCGTTCTGCGTATAAAAGGGTTTACTATAAAATTAGAGCATAGTATTATAACAAACGAATTTTTGGAACATGTTAAGCAACAGATTTTTAAGTTTGTATTTTATTGGCTCAAATATTATATTTATAAGTTTGTTATGAATTTCTTGGCACATCTATATTTATCCGGTTCTAACCGACACATTCAGATAGGAAACTTTATTGGCGATCATGTCAAAGGAAGAAATCATGAAAAGTTTTCAGCGGATATTCAAAAAGGTATACTATTGCATCGAAAAATAGATCATTATACCGACACACATCCCATAGTCAAACAAAGTTACCGACGTTTGAATAAAAATTATGGCAGATATTCGGGCATAGTGATGGATGTGTTCTACGATCACTATCTGGCAAAGAATTGGGATTTGTATAGTGATGTTAGCTTGAAGAATTATGTGACGAAAGTTCATCGAGTACTTATGACTAATTACTTTAAGTTACCCAACAATGTGAAGCGGTTTTTACCATTCATGGTTAAAAGTAGGCGATTGGAGACTTATGCAACAGTGAACGGCATTAAAAGAAGTTTGGAAATAATGTCAGATTATTCTTCACTTCCCAATGAGACTGATTGGGCCATTCAACAACTCATTGATTTTGATGATGAATTTGACCAGGAGTTTAAAATATTCTTTTCTGATGTAAGAGCTATGGTAAAAGAAGAGTTGGGTGAGAATCCTATGGGCGTCTAGCCTTTATCATACGAGCTTTTCCCTGAAGATCTTTGCGACATTCAATTCCAGAATAGTTTAGGCCCTTTAAAAGTTCGGTCATTTCGTTTTCAAGATACTCATTTATCTCAAAAAACAGAACGCCATCAGCACTCAGAATTTCAAGTCCTTTTTCAGCAATGGCTCTATAAAACAAGAGGGCGTCATTGTCTTCTACAAATAAAGCTGTGTGTGGTTCATGCTTTAATACATTGGCCTCCATCATGATTTTCTCTAATTGACGCACATAGGGAGGATTGCTTACGATGCAGGTGAACATTGTAAGTTCACCATCGCAGTTTAAAGCATCTACTTCTTTGAAGTTTACATCCAGATCGAGATTTTTGGCATTCTGCTGAGCTACAACTAAGGCCTCTTTGGAAATATCCCATGCTTCAACGTAAGCATCTTGAGTCTGTTTTTTTAAAGCAAGAGGAATGCAGCCACTGCCGGTACCAATGTCAAGTATTGAAGATTTGTTGATGCTCGTATCATTCAAAATCCAATGAACCAATTCTTCGGTTTCAGGTCTGGGAATTAAAACCGATGGGTTGACCATCAGCTCAAGTTCATAAAAATGCGTATGACCAATAATATATTGGATGGGTTCAGTGTTTTTAAGTCTTATCAGAATTTGATTAAGCGCCTCAGTTTGCTCAGCGCTTAGTGTGGGATTGCCAAGTGTCAAGAGTTGAGTTGGATTAAGATCAAGAACGTGTTGCAAGGCTAATTTACTTAGCTGCATAATTTCATTCTGTGGATATATGTCTGCCATTTCACGCTTCATAGCAGCTTTGAATTCTTGAATACTTGTACGCTCCATTTTTTGTATCTTGTGTCGCAAAATTACGAAACTCCGATGAATCATCTTAGCACACATGAAAAATACATGCATCGTTGTCTGCAATTGGCGCAGATGGCAGAAGGTAATACTTATCCTAATCCGATGGTTGGGAGTGTTATAGTGCATAAAGGTAAAATAATTGGAGAGGGATACCATTGTAAGGCAGGCGAAGGTCATGCCGAGGTGAATGCGGTAGCTTCTGTTCAAAATAAGGACTTACTTAAAGAATCGACCTTGTATGTCAACCTTGAGCCTTGCGCGCATTATGGCAAAACGCCGCCTTGTTCAAAACTAATTATTGATGTGCAAATACCACATGTTGTTATTGGTTGTATTGATGATTATTCGGAGGTTGCAGGCAAGGGTGTAAAGATGATGGAGGAAGCAGGAGTAAAAGTTGAACACGGCATCTTGGGAAAAGAAAGCCGTGAGTTAAATCGCCGTTTTTTCACCTTTCATAATAAAAAGAGACCCTATGTTATTTTAAAATGGGCGCAGACACTTGATGGATTTATTGATATTGATCGCGATAGTCATTTGTATGGCCAACCAACATGGATAACCAATGATTGGGCGCGAAGAGCGGTGCATAAACAACGAAGCACAGAACAAGCCATACTTGTTGGTCGTCAGACTGCATTAAAAGATAATCCATCCTTAACGCTTCGTGATTGGAGTGGGCATCAACTCTTACGTTTGGTAATTGATCAACAGTGTAAATTACCCGCTGAGATCAAGCTATTGGATGGTACTAGTAAAACGCTCGTATATAATTCGCTTAAGTCTGTTTCACAAAAAAATGTTGAATATGTGCAACTTGATTTTTCCAAAGACCTTCTTATTCAATTGTTAGATGATCTTCATGAAAGAGGCATTCAATCAGTAGTTGTAGAAGGTGGAAAAACCACGCTGAATGCCTTTATTGAAGCTAATTTATGGGATGAAGCTTATAAGTATATTGGTGAAAGATCTTTTGGCAGTGGAATAGAGGCGCCATTGTTAAAGGGCGAATTTTGCGAAAAGCAAGAATTTAACGACAGTAGTTTGTTCATATATCGCAATAATATGGTATTTTAGTTTTAATCAAACTCAAAATGCCATAAATGGAATTTCTAGATAACTTATCTCCGTATTTAATCATGGGCTTAAAACTAGCCTATGTGTTTACAATATTGGTGGTTATTGTCTTAATAATGCTGGAAAACAGGAGTCCCTTAAAAGCAATATCCTGGATTCTTGTTTTGTTACTACTTCCTGGATTAGGCATTATTTTCTATATCTTTTTCGGTCAGAATCTTAGAAAAGAAAAGATTATTAGGCGAAAGGGTTTAAAGAACCATGATCTAATTACTTCCATTGCGCACTCACAAAGTCATAAACTCGCCGATGGGTCATTGGGAGATAATAAAGAGCTTGGCCGGAATAAAAAGTTAGTTCAGTTATTTCTGAATAACTCATCATCAATTGTAACCATTGGGAATACCGTAAAAGTTTTAAATAATGGCAAAGCTACATTTGAGGCGATAATTGCAGCCATAAAAAAGGCTGAAAAGTTTATTCATTTGGAGTTTTATATTTTTGAGGATGATTTAATCGGCAATCAAATTCTCGATGTATTAAAGGAAAAAGCAAGAGGTGGAGTTGAGGTGCGATTGATTGTTGATGATGTGGGTAGCTGGGAGTTGAAGAAGCCATTTTATAAAAACTTACAATCGTACGGTATTGAAATTTATAGCTTCTTACGTGTGCGTTTCCCTTTATTTACCAGTAAAGTTAATTATCGAAATCATCGAAAAATTGTTGTGGTTGATGGTGAAATTGGTTTTGTTGGTGGTTTAAATGTGGCTAATCGTTACATTGATGGGCATCCGAGTTATGGTATTTGGCGCGATATGCATTTAGAGGTAAAAGGAGATGCTGTTAATGCTTTGCAAAGTGCATTTTTGATTGATTGGTATTTTGTTAGTCAGAATGATATTGCGGAAGAGTTCTATTTTCCACCGAAGTTACCCGAGGGTGATAAAATAATGCAGATTGTGACCAGTGGTCCCGATACAGATTGGCCAGGCATTATGATGGGTTATTACCAGGCTATTTCAATGGCTCAGGATTACGTTTATATTACAACCCCTTATTTTATGCCCGGTGAAACTGTACTATTGGCACTTAAATCAGCTGCATTAGGAGGCGTTGATGTTCGGATAATGATTCCTGAGAAAAGTGATGCCTACTTTACTGCACTTTGTACAAAGTCCTATATTCGTGAAATGACCGTGTCAGGTGTTAAGTTTTACTTTTACCAAAAAGGCTTTTTGCACAGCAAGATGATGGTAGTTGATGATCAGGTATGTACGGTTGGTACTACCAATATGGATTTCCGAAGTTTTGAGCAAAACTTTGAAGTTAATGCTTTTATGTATAGCGAAGAAACATCGAAAGAGCTGAAAGGCTACTTTATGGAGGATCTGAAGGAATCGCGATTGATCAACTTGAAAGAATGGCGGAAACGTCCTCTCTGGCAGAAAACCAAAGAGTCGTTTGCACGCTTGTTTAGTCCATTGTTATAACGTTGATTTAACAGCTCCACCTTCCAAAGCATAGACTTGACCAGTAACAAATTCGGCCATTGGTGATAATAACCAAGCGGCTAATGAGCCTAAGTATTTAGGGTTGCCCATCTGCTTTGCCGGAATATTGTCGATGAAAGCTTCTCGTGTGGTCTCAAAGTCTGTACCCTCCATTTGGCTCTTCTTGTCGATCAATCTGTTGATGGCGGCTGTATCATGGGATCCGGGCGCTATCATATTGAAGTTAATGTTTTGTCCGCTTACTTCTTGTGATACCGTTTTCATCATGCCAACTACCGATAGCCTTAAGGAGGTGCTTAGTACAAGGTTTTCGTATGGTTGTTTTACCGATGAACTTTCGATATAAGCAAAACGACCATAGCCTTTGTTTTTGAAGTGAGGTAATAGTTTCTGTGTTAGTTCTACTTTCCAACGTAAAATATTACGATAGGCATCGTCCCAATCAGATAAGCGTGTTTCTTCAAAGAGCTTGGCAGGTGGGCCTCCTGCATTCACTAAAACACCAGAGATATCTTTTTCTTCGGCTAGATTAATGGCTTTATTAATAATGTCAGATTGACTTATGTCTCCAGTAAGTGGAGTAAAGCGGTTTTTATATTTAGCTTTTAACTGATCCAGATCTTCTTGAGTACGTGCAACACCAATTACATTGGCCCCATCTTTCATTAACGCTTTAGTTGTAGCTAAGCCAAATCCAGCTGTGCAACCACAAACTAAAAAGGTTTGATCTTTAATTCCTAAGTCCATATGTGAAAATGTTTCCCTTTACTACAATTAAGTAGGTGGGAAAGTTTTCAAAAAGGAGAGTTCCAAATGTTAAAAAATTACTTCTTCTTTTTACTTGCTTTTGCAAGAGGGTTGTAATCAAGGCAAAGTTGTATCCATTTGCTAAGGTCATCATCCATATCAATGGCATGTGGTTCTACATACACATAACCCTTTAATGGTTTTTTGGTGAAATCCATTAGTTTACATCCTTCTTGCCTTAAAGCTTCTTCGTAATATTCAGGACCAACTCTCGCCATTAAGTTGTTTTTGATAATGCCAACACACATTTTACCATCCACAAGAATAGTTAATCCGCCCATCATTTTCATTTCTTTATACTTGACCTGCTTTTCTTTTAAGACAAGTCTTATGCGGTCTGCCAATAATTCGTCGTATGCCATTGTATAAATTATTAATGGAATGGATAACCAATATTCACGTATGTGCGTAGTTTGAAATCATTTGCATTTGTGCCAACCCCTACGGTAATAGGCCCAATAACACTGTTGATTGCCAATCCGGCACTGGCTCCGATTATAAGCTCATTCTTAGGAACAATTACTGAGTTTGAACCAAAATGACTATTACCGAAATTGGCTGAGTAAATAGCATTAGTTATGATGTGAGCGTATAGTACTTTTTTAATCTTGAAGTTTAATTCTGTTCCGGCAAAAGCAAAGTTTTCAATAATTTTTTCACGATAGTTTAAACCGGCAAAGGGTATTTCTTCTGTGCCTTTATTATATTGTGTTCCACCAACGTAGAACATGTCGAAAAATGGAGCATCATGTGAAAAGGCACCACTTGCTAATTCAATATTCATATCAAATCGAGAGCTTAACGCAAAGAATTTTTGGAATGACGCCTTTCCTTTAATGTAATTATTGCTTGGTACGTCTACATATGGTATTATTAATACTTTGCTACTCTCTTTGCCACTATAGCGTTCGTAAGAATCGTAGTTATGATAGAGGCTTAGATTGAATAAATGTCCTCGATTAGCAAAGAAACGCTTGTTAAGCGTGTTTGCATCCAGAGCAAGTTTTGTTTGAAAAAAACCATTTCCGAAGTGATTAATTTCATTTTCAAACAGCTCGGGAATACCAGATCTCTGACTTGCAATTGTCTCTTTCCAATATAAATTGGCAGTCAACATGGTGTGGTTCTTAATGGTTATAAAAGCTCCAACACTAGCGGTATTTAAATTATAATTAAGAATTCCATGTTTTTTTGCATTATCAGCATATAATGGTAGCGGGGTGCGCTCAAAGTAAAACTCGGAGAGTAGACCCACTTTTTGTTTTTCCCCAATGTAAGCTAGCAAGTTAGCAGATAATCGAGGGTCTTCCGAAATGTCAGCTGTTAGTGCTAATCGACTATTTTTAACCAAAAGATTTCGAATGGTTAAGTTCGTAACTAGGCCAGCTTTTAATTCGTTATCATATCTGAGTGAGAATTTTGCTTTTGCCTGATGGGCCTCCTTAGTGTCAAATATTAATATGAAATCATCACTTTCTTTATTTAATTCATAGGTTATCTTTTTATAGAAACGCGTTCCCATCAGGCGGTTAACGCCTTCGTTGATTTGCTCAACTTCAATGCTGTCACCAGCTTCAAAGCCCAGATGATTGTGGAAGAAATTTAATGATACATTGTTTCTATTTTGAATGTGAATATCCTTCACCAATATTTTTTTACTCACAAAATGACGTGGTACAAATGGTTGTTTTCCCAAGTTATTTATTGAATCCGCCAGCTGATTAAATAAATCCATTTGTTCTCGAGCAGCAATTTCTCCACGTTCTATTATGTGAATGCCATCATCAAAGCTCGAAGTTCCATATGGCTCCAGCTCAGGTGCAACCAGATAATCGCATAGTTTTGAAGCTTCTATTTGTGCAGGATTACTTCCTATGGAGGCCGCATTTAGCAATACTTTAGGAAGGCTATTCATATCTTCTTTGGTGGGATAGTCTTTAAAGCCAACATTCACGCCAATTATAATATCAGCCCCCATATCGAGACATACTTTAACCGGAAAATTATCCAGTACCCCTCCGTCAACCAGATACATGTCTCCCACTTCAACAGGTGTAAAAACAGACGGTATTGCCATGCTGGCTCGCATGGCAAGCATTAGGTTGCCATCTTCAAACACGTGGGTTCTGCCCGATAATAAATCAGCAGCAACACACCTGAAAGGAATTGGTAGGTCGTCAAAATCTTCAACATCGCTTACACGCCAAGTAAGTTCCGATAATAATTCAGATATGCGTTGACCACGTACAACACCCGAAGGCAATTTTAATCCTTTTTTTGTAATGTCAAATTCCAACTGGAAACGATCGTAGTCTCCTTTTTCAACTGGAACAACATCGGTTAAAGCGACTTGGTCGCTTAGTACAACAGACCAATCTGCCGCACGAACAATTGAGTCCATTTCTGCCGCAGTATATCCGCTGGCGTACAAGCCGCCAACTATACTACCCATGCTCGTTCCTGCTATGTAATCCGGTCGAATGCCAGCTTCTTCCAGCACTTTAATAACCCCAATATGCGCCAGTCCTTTTGCACCTCCACCACTAAGTACAAGTCCAATTTTAGGGCGCTCGTTTTTTTCTTGGGCAAATCCTGTTTTAATGGGAAAAGTAAAAAGAGCTAGAAAAAGAAGTACTTGAATTATCTTCATGGCAATTAAGGCTTAACTGTTTTTTATTAACAATACTGACCCATACATGTCAGGTAGTTCCACGAATACTTCAGGAATGGTGAGAGCAAACTCATCAATGGCCTTATTAACGCCTTCCCAATTGTGGTTGTAGTCATGTACGATAATTGCTCCTTCTTTATTTAATTTGGGGTAAAAGAAGTTTAATGCATCAATGGTCGATTGGTATAAATCGGCGTCGATATGCACAAACGCAAATGATGTAGTATTCAAACCAGTTGCGGTTTCTGGAAATACACCTTCTCGGATAGAAATATTTTCATTGCCTTTGATGTATTTTAATACCTCATCAGGACTAGTATTATCAAATTTTACTGTTTGTGGCCTAACACTCCCGTCACAATCTTCACGAATCACCTGTTTTGGTAGTCCATTAAAACTGTCAAACAAGTACAATTTCCGATCAGGCAACATATGGTGAATTAACTTGGCTGTTTCACCTTTATAAACGCCTAGCTCGGCAATTTCGCCGTTAATATTATTCTTTACAATACGATTTAACTGAAGCCAGGTAGAGTAAAAACGCATTTTGTCTTTAAACGGCCTCTCCAATTTTAATATGTCTTTGGGAATTGAATTTTTCTTTTGAGCATCAAGCCAAACAAAGGGTTTAAATAATTTATGGGTATAGAAGCTCCAGAAGTAACTTAAGCCAACTATAGCAACAAGAACTATTAGAATGAGGTTAATGTATTGAATGCTCGTCATAGTAATGTGTTTAAAACAAAGATAAATAACTTTAGTTGCTATGCGAACTGTTTCTTAGTGTTGTTTTAGTGATTATAATTTAGGATTCATGCTTAACTGTTTAATAATTTATACTTTTAGGTTTATTAATTTAAATAATTCCAACTTATGAAATATTTATTGCCCTTATTATTCGTTGCATTCTTAATGTCTTGTCAACCATCGAACCAAGCTAGTACTGAATGGTCAATAGCTTTGCATGGTGGAGCAGGAAATATGAATAGGAATGGATTTACACAAGAGCAGATTGAGCAGTACGAAGAAGGACTTCAAATAGCTTTAGATAAAGGCAAGAAGGCATTGAGTGAGGGGCAGTCTTCGCTTGATGTGGTTGAGTTGGTAGTACGTGAGTTAGAGAATAATCCTTTATTTAACGCCGGAAAGGGAGCTGTTTTTACTAACGATGGTAGAAATGAGTTGGACGCAGCTATAATGGATGGACGTGATTTGAATGCAGGTGCCGTTGCCGGAGTAGGAGATATAAAAAATCCAATTAGCGCAGCTCGTTTGGTTATGGAACAATCACCACACGTTTTACTTATTGGAAAGGGAGCTTCAAAATATAGTGCTGAGAATGGTATTGAGTTGGTTGATAGTTCATACTTTTATACGGATAAGCGCTGGCATTCATTACAAAGAGCCTTGCAAAGAGCTGGTAAGAATGGCACTGTTGGCTGTGTTGCTATGGATAAGAATGGTGATTTAGCTGCGGCTACATCTACCGGAGGCATGAACAATAAACGTTATGGGAGAGTTGGTGATGTACCCATAATAGGTGCGGGAACTTATGCCAATAATAATACTTGTGCCGTTTCTGCTACTGGACATGGGGAGTATTATATACGCTATACGGTTGCTCATGATATCTCGGCCTTGATGGAATACAAGGGTTTATCGTTGAAAGAAGCTGCTAATGCTGTTGTAAATGGTAAATTGAGTAACGAGGCCGGTAATGGAGGTGTTATCGCGGTTGATAAAATGGGTAACATAAGTTTGGAGATGAATTCTACAGGTATGTTTCGTGGATGGGCTAATTCCAATGGTGTGGAAGGTGTTGCTATCTTTAGAGATGAGATAAATCAATAGATATTACCGATGTAATTTTTTAATGATTAAAATATTTTTAATATTTGTTGTGAACAAATATTGTTTATGCATGTTTACAAAAATAGAACTTGATAAATGGGAGATATAACACATATACACGCTTTGGCTTACTTTAATTTATTAAAGACAAGTGGCTGGATTGAGAGTCGGGTAAAAGAAGCGTTAAAACCTTTTGGAATAACGCATGCCCAGCTCAATGTATTACATATATTAAGTGAGAATGATCCTGAGCCTGTTTCGGCCAATGACTTGAAGGAACGAATATTGGTTTCTAGTCCTGATGTGACTCGTCTTTTAGATCGTTTGGTGAAGAAAGAACTGGTGCATCGTGAGACTTGCCCCAATAATCGGCGGAAGATGGATATTTCTTTAACCGGAAATGGTAAAAAGATATTTGGTTCGACTCAGAAGGCGATGAAAGATGCTTTGGGAGATTTTTTTAAGGATAAGCTTACTGTAGAGGAAGCAAAAGAACTGAGAAAGATTATGCATAAAATAAGGGAATAAATTTTTTATTTTAATACTTGTTGTGAACAAATATTGTTTTCAACGCTTTATGTTTAAATTATAAATTTTAAATAATAGAAAAATGAAAATTAAGAATGTAGTGTTAGTATTAGCTGTTGTAATGTTTTCGTATGTTGTATCAGCGCAGAAAGTAGAAGTTGATACAAAAGTATCAACTGTACATTGGTTAGGTAAGAAAATAGGTGGTGAGCATGATGGTTATATCAAATTAAAAAGTGGGCAACTTGTAATGAAGGGCGATAAAATTGTGTCCGGAAGTTTTATAATGGATATGAACTCAATCACCAACACCGATATTGAGGATGCCGAATACAGTCAGAAGCTTGTGGGACATTTAAAGTCAGATGACTTTTTTGGAGTAGCTAGCTATCCTACAGCCAAATTTATTATTACCAAAAGCACAAAATTTAAAAATGGAAAAGCAACAGTGTTTGGTGAACTAACCATTAAGAATAAGACTGAAAGCATTTCATTTGATGTTGAAAAAAGTGCTTCCGCTTATGTTGCAAAGATCGATGTTGATCGTGCCAAATTTGATGTGAGATATGGTTCTGATTCCTTCTTTGACAATCTTGGGGATAAGGTGATTGACGATATTTTTACCCTCACACTTAACTTAGTTACTGATTGATTTACGCTAAAAATTTAGACAATGAAAAAAATATTAGCATTCGCAGGAAGCAACAGTAGCCAATCGATCAATAGGGAATTGGTGAATTATACCACTTCTTTGCTAACAGATGTTGAGGTGACTAAGCTAGATATTAGCAAGTGGATTGTGCCGATTTATTCACTTGATATGGATCCCGATGAAACGCCTGAGCTGATTTCTGAATTGATAGAGTTAATTTCGAAACACGATGGATTTATTTTATCATCACCGGAGCATAATGGAGGTACTCCTGCATTTCTGAAAAATATATTCGATTGGCTAAGTCGTAGATCAAAGAATGTTTTTGACGGAAAACCAATGCTTTTGATGAGTACATCTCCAGGTCAAGGAGGTGGCACAACTAATAGAAAAGTACTTGAACATATGCTACCGTATCTGGGTGCAAATATAAGTGCTACATATAGTTTGCCTTCGTTTTATCAAAACATGGAAGATGGCAAGTTGAAAGCTGAGTTTCTGGAAGATTTAAAACAGGCCGTAAGCAGATTCGTTAAGTGAAATAGTGTTGTTGGTAAATTGTTTATGAGATGAATAATCCGATTTTAAATATTCAGAAACTGAATATGCCGTGGAAGACTCAGGACCCGTTTTTGTTTTGTGCACATCATTTAGATATGTACCCTGGAGGAAACGCTGAACAAGGACCAAATGTAAGTTTGGAGGGGCGAAATATAGGTCAGGATTTTGCCGGAAAGGATGGCTGGAATATGTATCATGGCACTAAGGTACCTGGTTTTCCTGCCCATCCGCATAGCGGTTTCGAAACGGTTACGGTAGTAACTAAAGGTTTGGTCGATCATTCTGATTCGCTGGGCGCTGCCGGGCGATTTGGCGGTGGCGATGCACAATGGTTAACTTCCGGAGCAGGGGTTCAACATGCCGAAATGTTTCCTCTGCTTAATGCCGATTCCAATACTTTTGAGATATTTCAGCTTTGGTTGAATTTGCCAGCTAAAAGTAAAAAAGTGGAACCTCATTATAAAATGTTGTGGCGAGAAGATATACCAACAATAACTATTAAAGATGTTGAAAAACGAGAGACTGTGCTAAATTTGATTGCTGGTACTTATGGCGATCATGTTGCATTGTCGCCAACACCAGATTCATGGGCAGCCGATGCTGATAACCACGTTCAGATATGGACTTTTAAAATGCATGCGAATGCCGAGTTTGTTATATCATCATTGAATGATGAGGTAAATCGATCGCTCTATTTTTATGATGGAGAATCCTTTATACTTGCGTCAACCGAGGTACAGAAAAATCATTTTATAGAGTTGAATCCTAAGGAAGAAGTTCGAATTGTTAATGGGTCAAAGGATGGTTACTTCCTTTTTTTGCAGGGAAGGCCTATTAATGAACCATCAGTGCAATACGGACCTTTTGTCGCTAATAGCAAAGCTGAGTTGCAAGAAACCATGTCGCTATATCAACAAACACAATTTGGCGGTTGGCCTTGGGATTCATCTGATCCTGTTCATGATAAAACGTTAGGTAGGTTTTCAAGAAATCCCGATGGAGACGAAGAGTTTAAGTGATTTAAAAATCTAATAACTCCTTTAGTTTTTTGTAGCCAGTTCTGCTTACTTTTAATTTAATTTCATCATTAATGATGGCTAAATGGTTGTCTTTGCTATAGGGTTCAAGGTGTTTAATTTTTTCGGTATTAACGATGTAGCTTCGGTGGATGCGAACGAAGAGCTCATTGGGTAAATGGTCTTCGAAATACTTCATTGTTTTGGCCTTTAAAAAGTGATTGTTATCGGTGTATAGCATCACATAATCATCTTGCGCTTCAATGTATAAAAGCTTATCAAGAGGAATTACTTCTAGCTTATTACCTTTTTTTACAACAATGCGCTCTAGATTTTCTTCCGTACTATTCTGAAGGTTTGAAATCTGCTTTTGATTGGATGTAATACCAGAATTAAGTTTTTGCATCAACTTTTCAACTGCATCGTTGAAGCGTTTTTCATTAAATGGTTTCAAGAGATAATCAACGGCATTTAATTCAAATGCTTTTAATGCGTATTGGTCGTAAGCTGTTGTGAATATAACATGCAGTGGTTCATCAATAACTTCCATTAATTCAAGACCAGTTACTTTAGGCATCTGAATATCTAGAAAAAGCATGGTTGGTTGATGTTCTTTAATGGCTTTGATTGCTTCAAAACCATTGGAACACTCAGCAGCAATGCTTATTTCGGGCCATTTTTTCAGATAAGCTTTAATAATGTTACGGGCCAATGGTTCGTCGTCAACAATGAGTGCTTTATATTGTGGCATGCGATTTAATTTCAGTTATTTAAAGATACATTTTTCTGCGGAATGCGAAGTGTTACCTCAAAGTGCCCATTTTCTTGATGATGACTTACTAAATCCTTTCGATTGTATAAGAGAAAGAGTCGTTCCTTAACATTGTTGAGTCCCACACCAGTTCCTTTTTTCGCGGCGATGGCGTCCTTGTCGAAATTGTTTATCACACTTATTTCTAACTCGCCATCCAAACACCTGCAAAATGTTCGCACAGTAACGGGCTCAATGCTTTCATGCACGCCATATTTAACCGCATTTTCATAGAGGGGTTGAAGAATCAATACAGGAACCAGTAGGTCTTTGCATTCCTTTGGCACTTCTGCTTCACACTGTAAGCGATCCCCAAACCTTACTTTTTCTATTTCCATGTAACGCGACATGTTTTTAAGTTCATCGCGCAGAGGTAGTAAAGCGTTTTCATTTTTCTTTAATGAGTACCTCAAAAAGTCAGATAGCTTATTAATCATTTCTCGCGCATCATCAGGTTCCGTTATGGTTAATGAGCTAATGCTATTTAAACTATTAAACAGGAAGTGAGGGTTTAGTTGAGATTTAAGTGCGTTTAATTCCGATTCTCTTAACGAACGATTCAGCCTTTCCTGTTGTCTGTTTTTTTCATCCAAATCGGAATAAAAGATAAACATATAATAAACCATAACATACAACATAAACTGCAGCCCACCCACAATGGCACGTATAGTGAATGCTTGATCAGAAAAAAGTATTTGCATGCTTGTTTCAGGTACAAAAAGATCCAGAAGCGATTTCCCTACAAAAAGCCAAATAGTTACAACAACAACTCCGGTTATTGAATGTTGAGTAAAGGCACTCCACCTTCCTTTGCTTGTGTCGATGTATAATACCGGAAACCAAATGCTCAAACCTATGGTAAACATTAATACATTAAAAATGAGACTGTCGGTTATGGCAATTGTAAGTGGTAAACTGTATACGATAGTGTCGGTAAAGGCATGGATAGCACTTAAAATGATCCAGACTAGGGCATACAGTTTAAAAATTTTGGCTTGCGAAACAATTGGGTGATTCATGTCTTGTGTTTAATGATCTATAATTGGTAAAAGACATTCAAGAATGTAATTGGTTGCTTAGAAATTCTTAAGCTCGCCACCGCCAAAGATGGCAACACCTTTAATGGTTAGTGTTTTTGATGGATCAGAGTTGTTCTCTGAAAAATAATTGCGCTTATCAGCAAAGCCACCAAATATTGAAACCATCTCCGTTCTGACATTCCAATCGCGAGGAACAATTATTTTTGTACCACCAAATATCACCGCTAAATCTAATACGGCGCCTTGTTCTGATAATTGGCAGCGCTCCATACTTATTTCACCACCACCAAAAATGGCTGTTATTTTACCACCTTTAAAATTTTGTGACTCTACCTGTGTCACACCACCACCAAAAATATCAACTTCATCAATTGTGTCTGCATCATCCCCAAGGTGATGTGTTGATGTAAAAGGTTTTTTCTTACGAAAAATAAATTGGACACCTGCAAGGATTACTAGAACTGGCCAATAGCGAAATAAATCGCCGTAGTGGATTTCTTCAAATAAGCGAGGTGATAGAAAAAAGAAACCTACTGCCATCATAATAAGTGCGGGAACATATTCTTTTTTGATGAGGTTGATAACTCCAATGGCTACCAATATCATAGGCCAACTAAATAGGATGTAATAGATGTTTGAAGGTAATAAATCCATTGTGCCCATTAATAATATAGAACCGGCTAAAATTATAAATAGTCCGATTATGGCTCTGTTGTTTCGTTTTAATTCAGTCATGATATTTCGTTTTAAATTCATTGCTAAAGTAATGGTTGATGGCACTTTGAACTACAATAAATCGGTGAAGTGCGCGTTTAATAGGGTAAGTGACGAAAACTTTGCTACGCTATTGCTTTAACCATTATGATTTATTAATTTTAACAAAAATTAACTCTTCTCCCCCATGGAAATCACAGACTACCCAAAATCATCGAACACGCTTTCGATTGCAGGTTTGGCTCTTTCAGTGCTTGCTTTTGTTATTGCTTTAATCCCTTGTTTCGGAATGGTGGCGGCTATTCCGGCTGTTCTAGGTTTAATATTTGCCATTATTGGTTTGGCGCAAAGTCCGCGTTATCGAACGCCTAAAAGTGTAGCGATAGTAGGAATCATTATGGGTTCAACAGCTCTGCTCATTGCAGGTGTATGGACGGGTATAATTTCTACATTTTCTAATAATGCTGAGTATCGAATTGAGCAACGTGTTGAACGAATTATAGATAATATTGCTGAGGAACTTCAGGAAACTGATGTGCACATTCGCATCGAAGAAAATACCTTAAGTGCTGAAGAAATAGCGCGCATTCGTGAAGAAGCAAGTCAGGCTGGTGAGGTTGCCGAACGAGTGGTTGAACAAATTTTAGAAGGTATAAATGCCATCGATATTGAGTCGAATGATAAAAAAATAACAATACGAATTCCTCGTACAGAGTTGAGCGAAGAAGAATTGAAGGAGCTCCAACATGAATTAAACGAATTGGAGACAGAAATTCGAAAGGTGGTGAAAGAGTTTAAAATCACCATTGAGGAAAATACGTCCAATGAACGATAGTAATCAGAAAGACTGGAGGCTTTTTCAGTTCCTGATTCTTGTTAGTCTAGCCATTGGTTTATTTTATCCGCTTTTAACTTCTAAAGGCATGGTAGAATTAAATTGTCCTTTTGCGGCTAACAGTGTTCATGATTGCCCCTCATGTGGTTTATCCCGAGCTTGGTTTTATCTTTACGAGGGAGAATTGGAGTTAGCTAATCAAGCCAATAGCAATGCGTATAAACTTTTACTCTTACTCTTACTACAAGTGGTATGGCGCTCATATCTATTAATAAGGGTAGATAAAATAGCTTATCCTATTGCAATGGATTTGATTGTAACCTTTGCTTCAATCATCCTGTTAGCGGGGCCTTATTTGAAAAGCCTGATGTTTTGGGTATTAAGAGTTGTTTAGGTATTTGTGTTTTTCCAGGATTCCAATGTGAAGCTATCTTTCAATTTTATTCCTTTCATGTTTTGCTCCAGATTACAGCATTCGATGTGCATATCGTGTTCAAAAAACAGTGTTATATCATCCTCGATAGCTTCGTTTAGGAAGCGTACCTTGTCCTCTATACTAATGATCGGATTGGTGTCGTAAGCCGGTATCCAAAGTAATTGAATGCAAGCTGCTATAGGAATGTGATCACCAACAAAGGCTATTTTCCCATGAGGTGTATTGATAATTGGTACCATGTTACCAACCGTATGACCATCAAAGATTCGAATGTCGATGTTTGGTAGCCACTCGCCTTCTTTGTCTATTAATCTGAGTTTTCCTGATTCAAACACAGGCATCATATTTTCAGGAAAATAAACGGCGCCTTCTCGCATATTTGGATTCAGGTAATTCTCCCATTGCTTCTTTTCAACCCAATAATCTGCGTTGGGAAAGCTTAATTGCACCTCTCCATTTTTATCGAAATGCGTACACCCTCCGCAATGATCAAAATGTAGATGTGTTAATAGAACGTCAGTGATATCGTCAAAAGAATAGCCTACTTTTTTTAACGAATCTCTTAAGTTATCATCACCATTAAGGAAATAGCGCGAAAGAAACTTGTCACTTTGATTAGTTCCAATGCCTGTGTCGATGAGGATGCGCCTGTCTCCAGTATCAATAAGAAGACAACGAAGACTCATGTTGCAATAGTTATCCTCGTTAACCGGATATTGGTTCTCCCACATTTTTTTAGGAATAACACCAAATAAGGCACCACCATCACACATAAAATTCCCTGTTTCTATCTTATAAAGCTTCATCGTATCGTATTCTTATGTATTTTTAGGAACGCAAAAGTAAGCGTTGGGTTCAATTTACAAGAGGAGTTTAACATATTTAACTAATTAATATGAAGGTTCATTTTATTGCCGTTGGAGGAAGTGCTATGCACAATTTAGCTATTGCATTGCATTTAAAGGGATTTGAAGTAACGGGTTCTGACGATGAAATTTTTGAACCTTCTAAGTCGAGGTTGGCTAAGCATGGTTTGTTGCCAAAGCAAGAGGGATGGAATGTCAATAATATTAATGAGGATTTAGATGCCATTATATTGGGGATGCATGCTCGTAAAGATAATCCGGAACTATTGCAGGCGCAGGCCTTAGGTCTGAAGATTTATTCCTATCCAGAATATTTGTACGAGCAGACCAAGGATAAAACACGAGTTGTTATTGGTGGAAGTCATGGTAAAACTACCACAACAGCTATGGTGATGCATGTGTTGAAAGCTTTGAATATGGATTTTGACTACATGGTTGGCGCTCAACTCGAAGGTTTTGATACCATGGTTAAGTTGACCAAGCAGGCACCAATCGCTATTTTCGAAGGTGATGAATACCTCTCATCCCCCATAGATTTAACACCTAAGTTTCATTGGTACAAACCACAGGTTGCTATGTTGACAGGTATTGCCTGGGATCATATGAATGTATTTCCTACCTGGGAGAATTACATTAGTCAGTTTAAAATATTTGCTGATAGCATGGCGAAAGATGCTGCTTTAGTGTATTTCAATGACGATGTTGAATTAGTTAAGTTGGCCGATGAGCAAAGTAATCGGCTAAAGACCTTTGCATATAATACGCTTCCGTACGATAATGTGGATGGAATAAGTGTTGTGAAGTGGAACGGAAAGGAGTTTCCAATGCAAGTATTTGGCGATCATAACTTGCAAAACATGAATGGTGCGCGTTTGGTTTGTAATCAAATTGGTATTAGTGATGATAATTTCCTGGCGGCTATGCAGAGTTTTAAAGGTGCTGCTAAGCGCTTACAACTTTTGGAGCGTGACGACTCAACAAATATTTATCTTGATTTTGCGCATTCACCGTCAAAGTTAATGGCGACAACTAATGCTATGAAGCAACAATTTACGAATCGTCGTCTAATTGCGGTAATGGAGCTACATACTTTTAGTAGTCTTAACAAAGATTTCTTGCCTCAGTATAAAAACACCATGGATAAAGCAGATGTGGCGGTTGTATTTTTTAACCCTTCGGTACTCAAACATAAAAAGCTACCTGCTCTATCTAAAGAAGAGGTGCATAAAGCCTTTGGTCGTGATGATTTATTGGTGATGACAGAATCGCAGGAATTGGTTCAATACTTGAAGAAGGAGGAAATTGTTAATAGCAATATCTTGCTCATGACATCCGGTAATTTTTCGGGGCTTAAGCTTAATGATTTGGCTAAGGATTTACTGAATAAATAACGCAAAGAAATCTTTTTTGCATCATCTTGTAACTTCTCATTTGGTATAGGCGTCCTATTATTCGGAGCAGAATGCTTCTGGTAATTTGTAAACAATAACTTAAATACCCATATTATGAGAAAATTAGTACAAGGTGCACGACTTTTACTGTCCGCATTATCCATGTTATTAGTGCTGTCATGTCTTCAGGCACAAGATGTCCTTGATCAGGTAGATGAAACTTATCCTAATATAACCAACATCGAAATTGAGGGGTCGTTCTGTTCAGTTGATGTTCAAGGAGGTTCTTCTTCAGATGTACATTTTACTGGTGAAATTATGGCCTCGCGTTCGTACGACATCAAGATACGCCACAATGTGAGTGGTAATACTTTACGTGTATGGATTGATCGTCCTAATAGTATTAGAGGAAATGTAAAAGGGAAATTAACGTTTAAGGTTCCTGAGAATACGAATTTAAACGTAGATAACTCAAGCGGGAGTGTTAATGTTGCTAACATTGGAGAAGCCGAGGTAAAACTTAAGGCCTCGAGTGGAAGCATTAAGGCACAAAGTATAAATTCGTCATTGGTGATTGGTGCTTCATCGGGAAGTTTAAGTGCTTCTGATATTAATGGTGATGTGAAGGCAAATACGTCTTCGGGAAGTCAGCGCATTAATGGAGTAAAAGGAAACCTAACTACCAAAGCTTCATCAGGCAGTATTAAGGTTGAGGGTGTTGGAGGCGATGCTTCTGTTACGACTTCATCTGGTAGCCAATCCATTCAAATGATTGAAGGTAATGTGTGGTCGAAAGTAACGTCAGGAAGTTTAAATATTGCTGGTGTAACAGGTGATGTTAAAGCGGCTTCTTCATCAGGAGGTATTCGTTTAGATCGCGTTACTGGTGCTGTGAACCTTAAAAGTTCGAGCGGAAGTCAAAAAGGTTCTAATATAAAGTTGACGGGCACATCTTATTTTGAAGCTTCATCGGGAAGCGTAAGCATGGACTTGTTAAACGAAAAGGATGAGCTTAGTTTTTCCTTGTCTGCTTCGTCAGGCGGCTTGAGTGCCAAAGGTGATAAGGGAAGAAAGAAAATGATTATTGAAAGAGGACCGATTAAGATCGTTGGTTCCACTTCTTCAGGAAGTCAATCGTATAGATAAAATTAAGGTTTGGTTAAAGTGATGAAGCCCCTGTTAAATCTATTTGATTTGCAGGGGCTTTTCTTTGAGCAATAGTGGGAGTCGTTTAATTGTGTGAATATAAAGGCTGAAAGCCTTATTTAATATAGCCCAAGGCAGTGCCTTGGGTGTATTAGTTGTTGAATTTTCGCCCTGTAAGGGCAATTTATGATCTTAGTCAATAATATTTATAAATAAGCTGTCCTTTCAAGACGAACTAAATTCTATCAAACTTACCCAAAGCCTTGCCTTGAACTGAATTGACCAGCACTTTGAGTTCGTTAACTCATTGTGTTTTAACTCTTGATTGGAATTAATTAAAGTAAAATCCAATCTTCACAGCAAAGCGGTTGTACTCATCAATTAGAGTGGAATTATTCTGCACATAACTCTCCGTTTTTTCCACTTCTATTTCCTGAAATTGATATCCCACTTGAAAAACGATTCCATTATTGGCATTAAACCACATAATGCACCCAAGGCCGCCACCATATCGCATTCCACCTTTCGAATCATAGGTTTGCATCGAGTTGCTTTTTCTGTCGTCGATGGCAAAAGCCCAGCCTCCATGGGCAAATACAAATGGGTTTATTTTTCTTGATTTAAAATTGTATTGCGCTTCAACAAATGCGGGTAGTACGGTTTCTTCGTAAAACTCTAGACCGCTTCCAATACCCATTGACAGATTGGGTGAAAAATGATAACCCAAGGAGGATGTGAAGGCGAAAGGCGCTTTTTGTTCACTTCCACTGCTGCCAGCGAGAATTCCAAAAGTTGTTTTGTTGTAAATGCCTGTAAGTTGCCTATTCTCTACTATGTCTTTTGATTCAGGTTTACTTCCCATATCAATGCGTTCAATATCGCTATTTGAAAATGTGAAAATTTGATCACCATATTTTATGGCAAGGTCTTTATCAGGATTTATTTCTGTGATTTCACCACGAATAATGGTTCCATTTTTAAGATAGACAGTGTGTTTGGCTTTTTGGGCAAACGATAAATTTGTTGCAAGAATAACAATGACCAGGGTGAGGTAAAATTTCATACTATTAGGTTTTGATTATATACCTAATGATGAAGGTTTGCAATTATGGTTGCGCTGAAGGTTTTAATAAAGTGTAACCTGTGGAGTGAAAAAAGGGAAGGTGTTATTAAAGTTGCTCATCGAGCATTCTAAGATAAAAACAAGTTTTTAGCAAGATAATTTCACAAATGGCTCTTCTCTATATGCTACGGCAAATATTCGAAGAACTA
>NZ_JBNGOY010000049.1:0-45339 GCF_050589805.1 Carboxylicivirga fragile
TGATAAATCATTTTGCTAATTACAATGGTTAATGCCGATACAAAAGCACAGATTGATTTTTTTATCAATCGTTTTGGTTTGTAAACGGTATTACTGCTGTGGAATATACAATTAACGAGATAGTGATAAGGCCGTGAATATCCTTATGAATCAACAAAAAGATCCATTATCGGAGCATGAGTACCATCGATTGAAAACAAAGCTTTTAATCATATCATATAACAAGCACAAATGAAAAACACAAAGTTCTTATTTTTAGTTCTTTTAATTAGTATGCTTACAAGCAATATGATGCTTGCGCAAAAAGTTATAACACCTGCCCATCGGGAATACTATGCGATGGACCGAGAGGACATGACTTTTGATGACGAACAGGTTTTATTGGTCAATTATCGCGGTTTTGTTTCGCCAAGGCAACATAGTGTTACTCAATTTACCAATGTATGGTTTCTTCCTATTGGGGCACCGCGTTATGAGTTTAACCTTAACTTTTTTGATAAGGGTACAGGTCGTATTATCGAAGATGATGTACCTACTAAATGGAAATCGTGGATAGACGATGGTGAAAGCTATGATCCTCTGGGGTCTAATTTCCGTCCTAACTCACCTTCAATAATGGTGACTCAGGATGAACGCTGGCAGCCCAACCAATACGAAAGAACGGCTACCTTTCATAAAGAGTATAATCATAAATGGGTCAGTTTCTCGGCTAAGAGTTGGACTAATGTATCGTTTGAGGATGATGAGGTTTTTATAAAACTGGTTTTGAGAAATAGACTCTCCAAAGATTTAGAGATGACTCTTATGCCTAATCAGGTGGCAGAAATAATGGAATGTCATTTTAAAGTGGGCGGTACCAAAGCTGATTCTATTGATGCCTTTACTCATGGTAGTAAAATGGCGCATGCTCGTGTTTCTTCATCCATAAAAAATACAAGTGATAAAGGGTTCGAAATAAATATTGCACCTGGAGAATCTGAAACCTACTATTTTGCAGTTAAGTTTTACGAGCCGCAAAATGGAGCGCCTGAAATATATCAAGCCGACATTAAGCAGCGCATGGAGCGCGCAGATAAAAAAACGCGTGATATGTTGGCTTGGGCTTACGATAAGTTGCCACAATTTAGTAGCAGCAATAAGCAGCTTGAAGAATATTATTACCGCTGCGTATTATCGGTGTTAATGAGTCGTTATGAAAATCCGAATTATATTTCAGATGTATTTTGGGCTGTAGGTACGTGGCCATACACCATTAGTTGGGATAATTCATACACTTCGGATCTTTTGGCAATGTTGGATCCGGAAAGCTTAAAAGGAGCCATATTGACCGATTTTGAGCAGGTACAATTAAAGCGTACTTACGTTGGTTGGAACGGTGCTCACTGGGACATTCTTTATATACAAGAGCCATTTGCTCTTCAAACCATGATTGAAGCTTATATCAGACATACAGGTGATTATTCGATTTTTGATGAAGTAGCAGCAGGCAAAACAGTTTGGGAATGGATGCAAGCTTGGGTAGATGAATTACAAAGCAATTATACCAATAAGCTGGGCTTAATTGATGTTGGATACAATACTGAGAAGATTATTGAAATACGAACCGATGGTTATAATCATGCTGTACCTATTACCAATACGCTTACCATTGATTTGTTATACACAATGGTGGATTGGGCAGATAAACGTGCTGAAAAGAAACTTAAACAAAGCTATTTTAAAGATGCTGAAAAGCTAAAAGGTTTGGTAGATAAATACATGTGGAATGAAAAGTTAGGCTGGTTTGACAATTATTATCCTGATGGAAGCAAAGGAACCATATGGACTTACCATTTATTCGACCTTCTAGGAACAGATTACCTGCCAGATAACCAAGCTTTCAAATTGGTAAGTCATTTACAGGAAGGTGAGTTTTTAGGTAAATATGGTGTCTACTCCATTGCTCGTCGCGATTCAGTGCATTGGGATTTAATTGACTCTGATTGGGGAGGCGGTGGACAGTATGCTGGCATGCCTGGACGTATTTCGCGAAATTTGTATCAGAAAGGTTTTGCCGGTAAAGGCTGGGATGTATTAAAACGAAATATTCGCTATATCGATCATTTCCCATATCTACCACAAAATCCGCGTATTGATGCTCCAGAGCAAGACCGTTCATCCATGCCAGTTCAAATTGCAGCAGGTGCAGGTATGGAAGCTATTGTTTTCGGAACTTTTGGTGTGAAAATAGAAGATGATAAGCTCACTATCAAACCATTTAATCATGAGGATATAGGTGAGGCCACTTTGAAGAATATCAAATACAAAGGGCGTAGTTTTGGAATTCAACTAAAGCGTAAAACCTATTCGGTTTATGAAGATGATAAACTAATTGCCACTAAGTTTTATGGAGAAAAAGTAGAACTGTAGTTATTCTCAAAAGGCATTAATTTTTTAATTAAAGTGCCATCTATATTGTAGGTGACACTTTATTCATTTTACTCTTAAACGGCTAAAAGTTCTCCTAGGACGAGTTTCTGTTAATTGCTCTTATTTAAAGTTTTATTAGGGCGTATATTAGTATGTTCAAACATATGAACATGCAAACCAAGGTTTGTCCAGATATACGCGTATGAATTTAAGAATTGATCATAAAAGTCCGCTTCCTTTGCATGCTCAAGTAGAAGAGCTACTTCGTACTTTGATTGAATTGCCAGAGTATAAAGATGGCGGATTGCTGCCTAAAGAAGTTGATTTAGCTAAGAAATTGGGTATATCCAGAAATACTTTGCGTCAAGCAACTAATAAACTAGAGTACGAGGGTTTATTAATCAGAAAAAAAGGTGTAGGAACAAAAGTTGCGCACAAACAAGTAACCACTCACTTAAACGAATGGCATAGCTTTACGCAGGAGATGAATGATAAAGGAGTTGCTTTTACAAATGTATCCTTGAAAAGCGAGTGGGTGAATGCAAATGAAAAGATAGCTACTTTCTTTGAAATTGAGCCAGATACTCCTGTTTTGAAGTTGAGCCGCTTGCGCGGAGATGAAGATGGCCCCTTTGTCTTTTTCGAAAGCTATTTTCATCCTAAAATTGGACTAACAGAAACAGAGGATTTTACACGACCACTTTACGAAATTCTTGAGAAAGATTATAATGTAACGCCGTCTCTTTCAAACGAAAGGTTAAAGGCACGGCTAGCCTCAGAAATTACTTCGAAACGACTTAAAATCAAAAAGAATGATCCTGTATTGGTTCGAGAACGTTTTGTTTCCGATCCAGGGAATCGTCCACTAGAATATAACATTGGCTTTTACATAGCCGAACGTTTTACATATACGATAAGCATTAAACGATAAGTATGAAACGACCATACAAATTCAATCAATAAAGTTGCAAATAGGGTAAGGATTGAATTTTTAGGGAGTTCCATCTGACTATAAAAAATAAATATAAACAGATGAAAAATATTGCAATAGGAGTTGATGTTGGAGGTAGTCATGTGAGTTGTATGGCTTACGATTTAATTGAGAAAAAGCTACTAACTGAAACTTTATCAGAAGCAGATTTGAATAATCATGGTAAGTCTGATGAGGTGATAGCTGCCTGGGGTGGTGTCATAAAAAAAACAATTGAGTTGGTTGGCTTAGAAAATGTCGGTGGAATTGGATTTGCCATGCCAGGCCCCTTTGATTACGTGAAGGGAATACCTCTATTTAAGGGTGAAAATGGGAAATACGAGAATATATATGGAATAGATGTTCCAGTTTTACTAAGGTCGTTTCTAGGTATTAAAGATGATCTGCCAATTCGTTTCATTAACGATGCAACTGCTTTTGCCATTGGAGAAGACCAAGTAGGGAAAGCAAAAGATTATAATCAATCCTTATCCGTAACCTTAGGAACTGGTTTCGGCTCAGCTTTTATTAAAGGAGGTTTACCTATTGTTGAAGGTGATGAAGTACCTCAAAGTGGATGCTTGTGGCATTTACCTTTCGAAGATGGCATTGCTGACGATTACTTTTCAACGCGTGGTTTGCTAAAACGATACGAACAAGCAACTGGTCAGAAACTATCCGGTGTAAAGCAAATTGCGGATCTCGTTTCAAGCAGCCAAGAAGCTCAAGCACTCTTCAATGATTTTGGTGAGAAAATGGGACAGTTTCTAGCACCATGGATTAAGACATTTAATCTCGAAGTGTTCATCATGGGAGGTAATATTTCCAGAGCCTATAAGTTATTTGGGGATGCATTGAGTGCATACTTAAAACAAGAAGATCTACAGCTAAAAGTGGCGGTTTCAGAATTAAAAGAAACGGCATCGTTTATTGGCGCAGCAACGCTTATTGATGATGCGATTTACCAAAGTATACTTGCCGCTTTAAGAAAAATGTAATACACACACACATGAATCAAAGTAAACTATCAATCAAGTACGTTACACCTGTTCTCATCAGCTTTTTTGCAATGAGTTTTTGCGACCTAGTAGGAATTGGTGTAGATAATGCCAAAGCTGATTTTGAGCTGAGTAATACCTTGGCTCAGCTAATTCCTTTGGCCGTTTTTGCTTGGTTTTTTATACTCTCTGTTCCTGTTGGAATTTTGCAAGATAGAATAGGGAAGAAGAATATGCTTAACATTGGTATGTTGTTTACTTCCCTTGGACTCTTTCTTCCTTTTGTTGTGTATACATTTACAAGTCTTTTAATTGGTTTTGCATTTTTAGGAATTGGCAACACCATCATTCAGGTTTCGGCTAACCCTTTGCTTATTGATGTGGTGCCGTCAAATCGTGGTTCCAGCTTTTTAAGTTTGTCACAATTTATTAAAGCTATTGGCTCAATGATAGCACCTTATTTGGCAGCTTATTTTGCTTCGCATTATGGCGATTGGAAATTAGTTTTGCTTGTATTTGGGGCTATTTCCATCGCATCTGCTCTTTGGCTGCACTTTTCTAAAATTGAAGAAAGTAAAAATGAAGGCGAAAAGGCCAGCCTTGTTTCTTGTCTTAAACTCTTGGGCAACGGTTATATTGCTTTAATGGTGTTAGGTATCTTCTTTTTGGTTGGTATTGATGTAGGTGTTAATGCTTTTTCGGGTCAGTTTTTAATGGATCATATTAGAGTAGACGCTGAACCGGCTAAACTGGGAAGGAGCCTTTACTTCTTTGGTAAAATGCTTGGTACCTTTTTAGGAGCACTTCTATTGTTACGAATAGCGGCGCGCAAGTTTCTGATAATCTCCGCGATCGTTAACTTAATAACTATATTAGCTTTTATATGGTCTCCAAGCCAAACGATAGCACTAGTACTTATGTTTGCAATAGGTTTAGGGGCGTCCAATATATTTCCGCTTATCTTTTCAATTACAATAGATAAAATGCCCAAAAGGGCCAATGAGATTTCAGGGCTCATGATAATGGCTGTTTCGGGTGGAGCTTTTATACCACCTTTAATGGGTAAGGTGGCTGACTATACCAGTATTTTGGAAGCCTTGTTTGTATTAGTGTTTTGCGCCATTTATTTATTGGTTCTTTCTCTATATCCCTCTAAAAAATAAACTCTATGTTAAGACAAATGTTTCAATTCAAAAAAGCTGATGTGTATTTTTCGCTACACATCATTGTTGGCCTGATTACCTTGCACTCATGTCAACCCAAGCCAGAAGTAGAAAAAGAGTTTAACGCCGTTCAGTATGTTGATCCTCAAATAGGATCAGTGCATGCTCGTTGGTTCTTTTACACCCCGGCAGCTTTACCTTTTGGTATGGCTAAGCTGGCACCACATACCAACGCTTATGAGGGGCCCGGAGCGTGGTTGCCCGGAGGCTACGACGATAGACATCATTCCATTGAAGGGTTTGGTCATTTTCATGAATTTCAAATTGGTGGCGTGGTACTAATGCCAACACTTGGTGAATTACAAACAACTCCAGGGTCAATAGAAAATCCGGATGAAGGTTATCGGTCACGCTTTGATAAAAAGGATGAGCATTCCCAGCCAGGTTATTACTCAGTACTATTAAAGGACTATGGAATAAAGGCTGAATTAACCGCAACTGAGCGAGTAGGTTTTCATCGCTATACTTTCCCAAAGTCGGATAGTGCTCATTTCATATTTGATATTGGTCATAAACAAGGTGAAAGCAGTGATGTAACCGAAGCTTATGCCCAATTAACTTCAGAGAATGAGATTGAAGGCTATGTGGAAACCAACCCGGAATATGTTAAGTTTTGCGATCCGGGCAATAGAGTGACAATGTATTTTGTGGCACGACTAAGCAAAGCACCTGAGAGTGTTGGAACTTTTATAAATGATTTGGCAACAGAAGGTAATAGTGAAACTAAAGGAATAGGTAACGGCATTTATGTGAATTTTACAACCGATGACAATGAAGTGATTGAAATGCAGGTTGGTCTTTCGTATTGCAGTGTTGAAAATGCGCGTTTGAATTTACAAACCGAAGCTGAAAACATGACCTTTGACGAGGTTAAAAAGCAAGCTGGTAATCGATGGAACGACATGTTGGGCCGTATTAAGGTTGAAGATGATAACCTTAATAATAAGACTAAATTCTATACAGGCTTGTATCATGCTTTATTAGGCCGAGGTTTGGCAAGTGATGTTAATGGACAATACAAACTAAATGGAGAAGGTCTTGGTCAAATACCCTTAAACGATGCAGGTGTTCCTAATTACCATCATTACAATAGTGATGGTATGTGGGGTGGTTTTTGGAATTTAAGCCAACTGTGGGCTTTGGTTTATCCTGAGTATCTGAATCAATATGTTCAAACCAACATCGATTTCTCAAAGGAAACAGGTTGGCTGCACGATGGCATTGCAGCGGGTGCATTTACCAATGGTGTACAAACAAATTTTCAAGGCCTAATAATGGCCGCCGCCTATAATTGTGGCTTACGAGATTTTGACATTGAAGCGGCATACAATATTGCTCTGAAAAATGAGATTGAATACAGAGGAAGAAACTTGGGTAATGGAAAGTACGATTTAAGCCATTTCATAAGCAAAGGTTATGTGCCTTATAAAGATACAACCATATCCAATGGATGGGTTTTTAACTTCGGAGCGTCACATACGCTTGAATATGCCTTCAGCTCATTTGCTGTAGCTCAAATGGCTAAGGAACTAGGAACACAAGACGAGTATGATCAACTTATGAATCAAGCCAACTATTGGGAAAACATATTTGACGAAGAAACTCGATTTATTCGCCCCAAATTACCCAATAGTGATTTTCTTCTAGCCTTTGATCCAATGAAAGGATGGGATGGTTTTCAGGAAGGAAATGCCTACCAATATACATGGTATGTACCACATAATCCAGCTGGATTGATTAAAAAAATGGGCGTGCAAACCTTTAATGAGCGCTTGGAAAAAACCTTTGTTGAAAGCAGAAAGTCTCTATTTGGTGGAGGTAAAGAAATCGATAGCTTTTCAGGAGTTGCCACTTTATATAATCAAGGCAATCAACCCTGTCTGCATCAGCCTTGGTTGTTTAATTACTCAGGTAAACCTTGGTTAACGCAGTTTTGGACACGTACCATTTGCGATGAGTTTTATGGTGTTGAGCCACTTCATGGTTATGGTTTTGGTCAAGATGAAGATCAGGGTCAATTAGGCGCCTGGTATGTGATGGCTTCACTTGGATTATTTGATGTTCAAGGGCATGCCTCGGCAAACCCAAGTTTTCAGTTTGGAAGCCCTGTTTTCAAAAATGTAAGTATCCAACTTCCTAATGGTAAAACATTAAGCATCGAAACTACAAATAACGGATTGGAAAATAAGTATATACAGAGGGCTGAATTTAATGGAAGCCAAATAGATAACTGCTGGATCAAACGAGGAGACTTGATTAATGGAGGAACCTTAAGCTTTCAAATGGCAGCGGAGCCAAATGAAAATTGGGGAGTGAACATTGCTCCTCCTTCAATGAACAATTAAAACCAACAATATGCGATTATCAATTTTAGCACTTTTAGTTTTTGCTTTTATTGGCTGCACAAGTCAGAAGAGCAAGGATTCGGATCTATATGATCGGATTGAATCCAATGAATATTTTGCATACACCAAAAGCAAGGCTCTTGAGGTAGTCAAAACCGGCTTTAATGCAGGTGATGGCTATGGTGAAGTCTGGATACGTGATTACAGTACTTTTATTGAACTCTCGGCAGAAGTGTATCCCAAAGAGACACTTAAGGAAAATTTACGTGTGTTTTTAAGATTGCAGCGCGACGATGGTAATATCATTGATGGTTTTATTCCTAAAGATAAAGCAGTTCAAACAGAGGGAGGTTACAAGTATACTTTTTCGGATTTGGAACCGAACTATGCAGGCCAAAAAAACAATGTGGAAACCGATCACGAATCATCATTGGTACATGCAGTTTACAAGTATGTAAAGAAAACCGGTGATGCCGAGTTTTTAAACGAAAAAATTGGTGATAAAACAGTAGCTCAACGATTAGAATGGTCGATGGAATTTTTGTTAAACCATCGTTGGAGCGAAGAGCATGGCTTGATCTGGGGTGCAACAACAGCAGATTGGGGCGATGTACAGCATTGTCATCCTTGGGGGGTGTTTTTTACTGAGGATACAAAATATTGTCTGGATATATACGATAACGCCATGATGTTGATAGCTCTTGATAATATGATGGAATTAGTTCCATCAACAAAGGCTAAATGGCTTAGTATAAGAAATAGTATGGCCGAAAACACCATGAAGTATTTGTGGGACGAGCAAAATAATAAGTTTATCCCTCATGTATATCTTGATGGTTCTCCTTTTCCAAATGATTTTGATGAGAATGAAATATACTATCATGGAGGAACAGCTGTTGCTATTGAAGCCGGTTTACTGTCGAAAGAACAGATAAAAATCTCACTGGATAAAATGATAGCGAATGTTAAAGCATCTGGTGCCGGGTCCATAGGTTTAACCCTTTATCCGCCTTATCCCGAAGGATATTACGAGAATAAAGGCATGTATCCTTATGGTTATCAAAATGGAGGCGACTGGACATGGTTTGGTGGCCGCATGATTCAAGAGCTCATCAAAAACGGTTTTGTAGAAGAGGCCTATGACCAGATGCAGCCCATGGTGAAAAGGGTGAAAGATAATGATGGTTTTTATGAGTGGTATACTGTTGAGAATAAACCCGAAGGCTCTGGGACTTTCCGTGGCTCGGCTGGTGTTCTTTACAAAGCAATTTTAATGTTTGAAGAGTACGCCGAAAAACAGAATTAAGATGGAAAAAAGAAAATCAGAACAATATTTACTACCAGCAAAGAAGGAAGAATCAGCTGTAGGGATGTACGATTTATATCCATCTTTAAAGCTTGAAGAAGGAAAAATTGATGAGGGATTAGTTAGTTTGGTGCAACAATTGACTGAATATAAAACCATAATCATAGATGGATACATTGGTGTTTTTTACGATAAGATTCAGGAAGTGATTAATGCTGAGTTCGAGAAGCAAGGAAAGAAAGTAGCCTGGTTTGATATTAATTCAGCTCTAAAGCCAGAAGCAGAAATTGATAAAATGATTGCGCCTTTCCTTGGTGGCGATGATCCGATTTTTGGAACAAGAGCAACTTGTTCGTTATCGGATTTTTACGATAAACAGAAGCTTGCTGCAATGCAGCCTGATGTCAGTGCTGATGTGAACATAATTATTGGTGTAGGTGCTAGCTTAGCAGCTTGGGAAGGAACTTTACTTTACATCGACCTACCCAAGAATGAGCTACAGTTTAGGGCACGCGCAAAAAGTATCCTTAATCTTGGGGCTTCAAAAGCGGATGAGATTAAACCAATGTACAAACGATTTTATTTCGTCGATTGGATTGTATTAAATAAGCACAAACAGCTCTTGCTTAATGACGTTGACTATTTTATTGATGAGCAAAGGATAGATAGCCTAACTTGGATGAGTGGAGACGATGTACGAGATGGTCTTAAAAAGATGGCTTCTAATGTATTTCGCGTACGTCCATGGTTTGAGCCTGGAGCTTGGGGGGGGCAATGGGTAATGGATAAGATTGATGGTCTTAATAAGGATGTTCCAAACTATGCTTGGTCGTTTGAGTTAATTGTACCCGAGAATGGTTTGCTGTTCGAAAGCGATGGTAAGCTATTGGAAATATCGTTCGATTGCTTGATGTTTCAAGAAACAGAAGCGGTTTTGGGAGAACATTCTGCACAGTATGGAAGTGAATTCCCAATTCGCTTCGACTTTCTCGATACCTTCGATGGAGGGAACCTTTCCGTGCAATGTCATCCTCGCCCTGAATATATGAAAGAGCACTTTGGCGAGAATTTTACTCAGGAAGAATGCTATTATATTCTGGATGCTGGTAAAGATGCTACCTGCTATTTAGGATTTCAGGAGGGTATTAATCCCAAAGAATATGAAAAAGATTTACAGCATAGTTTCGAAAATAAGGAAGCAATAGATATCACGAAGCATGTGCAGGTTTTAGATTCCAATAAACATGACTTGTTCCTGATTCCTCCAGGTACTATTCATGGAGCTGGTATTAATAATCTTGTATTGGAAATAAGCTCTACTCCATATATTTTCACCTTTAAAATGTATGATTGGATGCGTTTGGATATGGATGGTAAACCACGTCCGATTAATATTGAGCGTGGAATGGAGAACCTTTACTTCGAACGGAAAGGAGAGTATGTTAAAGAGAAGTTGATTTCGCATCCATATGTACTAGAAGAAGGTAGTGATTGGAAGTTATATCACCTGCCAACACACGAAAAACACTCTTACGATGTACATCGCTTTCATCTAAATACAGAAGTTGAAGTGAAAACAGAAAATCGCTGTCATGTACTTTCCTTGGTTGAAGGTAAAAGCATCTCTATTGTAACTGAAAATGGCATGAAGCAACGCTTTAACTATGCTGAAACATTTGTAATTCCTGCTGCTACTGGTTCATACAGAATAATTAATGAATCAGAAGGTGAAGTAATGCTTGTTAAAGCCTTTATGAAGTAA
The DNA here is from genome assembly GCF_050589805.1 of Carboxylicivirga fragile. NCBI lineage: Bacteria > Pseudomonadati > Bacteroidota > Bacteroidia > Marinilabiliales > Marinilabiliaceae > Carboxylicivirga > Carboxylicivirga fragile. Next base: position 11,014 of record NZ_JBNGOY010000049.1, read on the forward strand.
TCACATTTTAAACCAACGAATCAATATATAATCATGATACGAATTGGACTAATAATATTTGTAGGGCTGCTATTGAGCTCCTGTTCTGCAGAGAATAAAACTATTTGGCAAATAGGAAACAGTAATAATAGTGGTTCTGATTTTGCCTTATCAAATAATGAATACGAGCGTTTTATTGAAAAGGATTTTGGCTGGGAAGACAAATATTTCTTGATAGGAACTTCAAACGATAAAACAGATTGGCCCTATATTATTCCAGGTACTAGCGATACTTGGGGAGGAACATGGGGAACTTCCGGATGGCGTTCAAGTACCCTTAATATACTGTTTGGAATCGATAAATTACCTAACAAGGGAGATTGGAAACTGACCATTGATATTTTGGACTGTAACTCGGAAGACTTGCCGCTTTTTAAGGTGACTGTTAATGGCAAATCGTGGAAATATAGATTGCCAATAATTAATGATGGTTCAACTATTGATGGAGCAATACCCGATTCATCAGAGTATCTCATTGAAATTCCTCTGGAGAATACCTTGATGAAAGCAGGCGGTAATGAGATTAACCTGACGACTTTAGAAGGTTCGTGGTTAAAATTCGACCAGATTAAATTGGAAGGCCCAGGCAATGTACGATTAACTGAAAATAACAAAGTATACCTACGTGGTGTAGAAGCTGCTGAGTATGAAATTGAAACAGAGAATGGTAGATCGCAAGCTTTATTGGTTGATGTAGAGCATCTTTCAGATCAACCAGTGCTGGCGGTGAAAATTGATGGAGAAGAGGTTTTTACTGAACGCGTAGAAGATAAACGTTACACCTTTGAAGTTCCAATGCCAGCGGTTAAAAGCAATAACACCAGTAATTACGAAATACTAATTGATGGCAATAGTATTGAGTCGGGAAAAGTCAAACGTGAATCGAAGCAATTGATGACACCTGCTCAGTATATCGACACTAAAATTGGAACGGCCCATTCACGTTGGATGATTGCTCCCGGACCATGGATGCCGTTTAGCATGGTTAAGTTAAGTCCCGATAACCAGAATGACAGTTGGCAAGCAGGTTACGAACCAACTTTTGAATCGGTGGGTTGTTTCTCACATATACATGAATGGACGATTGCAGGATTAGGAACAATGCCTACAAACGGATCTTTGCAAACAGAGGTTGGAGATGAGAAAGATGTGGATAGTGGTTACCGTTCTCGTATAGATAAATCAAGCGAAGAGGCGCCTCTTGGGTATTATAAAGTGCAGCTAACGGATTATGATATTAAAGCAGAATTAACATCTACTACACGCTGTGGATTTCAACGTTATACCTTCCCGAAAGATAGAGAAGGCTCACGAGTCTTGTTGGATTTGGTTATTCCTAACGAGTATACTTATCAATCGATAGAAGCTTATTTTAAACAAACTGATGATTACACCATTGAAGGATACAGTCATCAAATTTGTCCGAACACATGGGCAGGAGGAATAGAGCAAGAGTACATTGTGCACTTTGTTGCTGAGTTTGATCAAGCTATTTCTGATTTTAAAGTATGGACCGAAGAAGGTGTTAAAGAAACCAATGAGTTCAGCATTAAAGGAGCTAAAGATGTTGGTGGTATTGTTGAGTTTGATACAAAAAAGAACAATGTGGTTCAGATGCGAACAGGCATCTCATATGTGAGCATTGCTAATGCCCAAGAAAATCTTCAAACTGAAGTTACTGAGCCTTTCGACTGGGATTTTGATGCTATCCGACAAAATAATGTGGATACCTGGGATGAATTAATGACACGCGTAAAAATAACATCGAATGATGCACGCGAAAAAATGCGTTTCTACAATAACTATTATCGCTCTTTGTGCAGCCGAAATACCTTTAGTGATGTAAATGGCGAATGGCGCGATGCGGATGAGGTGGTTCGTAAAATGGAAGATCCAAGTTCACCGGCATTAGGTTGTGATGCGTTTTGGAATACTTTCTGGAATCTCAATCAGTTTTGGAACCTGGTAACGCCTGAATGGAGCAATCGTTGGGTTAAGTCTCAGTTGGCCATGTACGACGCCGGAGGTTGGTTAGCCAAAGGACCAGCAGCAATGGAATATATCCCGGTGATGGTTGCCGAGCATGAGATACCACTAATTGTTGGGGCATATCAAATGGGCATAAGAGATTATGATGTTGAAAAAGCCTTTGAAGCAGTTAAGAAAATGCAAACTGTTCCGGGGCAAGTTGTGGGTGGCGGTTTTGCTGGAAACCGTGACTTGATTACCTACCTAAAACATGGCTATGTACCTTATGATGAAGGACGATTCTCTAATTCGCTTGAGTATTCATACGATGACTGGACGGTTTCTCAATTGGCTAAGGCTTTAGGCAAAGAGAAAGATTATAAAACATTTCTTAAACGCGGTTACTATTGGAAAAACATTATTGATGAGGAAACAGGATTTGCCCGCATGAAAGATTCAAAAGGAGAGTGGTATCCTGATTTTGATGCCTATAAATCGGGAGCCAATCATCATTATGTGGAAGGTAATGCTTGGCAGTTAACCTACTTTGTACCCCAAGATGTTCCAGCTTTGGCTGATGCCATCGGGCAGGATCGATTTATTGAGCGCCTTGAATGGGGATTTGAAGAAAGCGACAAAACACGTTTCAATGGACTTAATGACCAATATTGGAATTATCCGGTTATGCAAGGTAATCAGCAAAGCATGCATTTTGCCTTCCTGTTTAATTGGGTTGGAAAACCGTGGTCAACACAAAAATGGAGTCGCTCAATAATGGATCGATACTATGGCTATGGAGTGGCTAACGCCTACCTTGGCGACGAGGATCAGGGACAAATGAGTGCTTGGTTTATCATGGCTTCTTTGGGGCTTTTTCAAACAGATGGAGGATGTAGTGTAGAGCCTGTATATGAAATTGCCAGCCCACTATTCGAAAGTGTAGAGATAGATCTTGGAAATAAGTTTGGTAGGGGTGAAACTTTCGTTATTGAAGCTAAAAATGCTTCTCGATTGAATATTTACGTTCAATCGGCCAAGCTAAATGGGAAAGTTCTGCAAGATTTTAAATTTCCTGCAAGTGAATTATTAAAAGGCGGAAAGTTAGAGTTAGAAATGGGAAGTGAACCAAATAAAGAATGGGGAATCTTGAAGTAAACGCCTAATAAATATAAATCAAAAGAGATATAACGCTAAAGTGGAATAAACAGCATCTTAAGAGCAATAACAAATTTTCTTAAAAGGAGATGAACTTGTTAATTTTGAGATGTCTGTTAGCGTTGTTTTGACTCAAATAGAGCATAATAGTTATCACCCTTGATTGCCTAAAATTATTGACTAATGAAGAATTTATTTCCCTTTCTTTTTGCGATGCTTCTTTTGGTAAGCTGCAGTGATAATTCAAAAAGTCCAGCATATAAAAACGCTGATTTAGATATTGATACTCGTGTTGCTGATTTGGTGTCGCGAATGACACTCGAAGAAAAAGTGATGCAATTAGATATGTATTCGGCAGGTGACTTGTGTTACAATGGCCGCTTAGCAGATGAATTGGCATCTAAAACGCTGAATGCTATGAGCATTGGCTGTGTTCACGATTATTATCCTGAAGAAGCAGAATATGCCAATGAATTACAGAAATATATTATAGATAATACGCGCTTGGGTATTCCGGCTCTTTTTATCGAAGAAGCCTTACACGGTTATCAAGGAAGTAAATCTACAGCCTTTCCTGTTCCTATTGGAATGGGTAGTATGTGGGATGCTGATTTGATGGAGCGAATAGGAAAAGCTGTTGGTAAAGAAACTCGCTCTGTGGGTGTACATATGGTATTAGCGCCGGTATTAGGTATTGGACGAGAGCCTCGTTGGGGTAGGGTACAGGAAACATATGGCGAGGATCCATTCCTTGCAGCTCGTAGCGGTGTAGGATATATAAAAGGTCTACAAGGTGATGATTTAAAAAATGATGATGCCGTGGTAGCTGAACCTAAGCATTTTGGTATCCATAGTATGCCAGCAGGTGGAAAAAACACAGCTCCTGTATATGTTGGAGAACGCGAGGCGCGTAGCAACTTTTTATATGTGTTTGAAAAGGCGTTTATGGAAGCAGGCGCTTTAGGAGCCATGGCAGCATATCACGAGTGGGATGGAATTCCGGCGGCCGCCGATCCTTGGTTGTTAAATGATGTACTTAGAGGAGAATGGGGTTTTAAAGGTTTGGTATTGTCCGATTTAGGCGCTATTGCAAAACAAACCAATTCGCATGGTACAGCAGCTACACCTAAAGAGGCCATTTCAAACTCAATAAGTGCAGGCTTAGATATGCAATTTTACGACTATAAGCACGATGTATTTCAGAATGCTATTATCGAAGCGGTAAACGATAAATCACTTAGCATAAAAGATGTAGATAGAGCTGTTGCTAGTGTTTTGTATGTTAAGTTTCGCTTAGGTCTTTTTGAGAACCCATATACTGATGAGAAACTTAAGGAAGAAAGATACCACAATCAAGAACATCAGGAGCTAGCACTTGAATCGGCACATAAGTCCATTGTTTTGCTCCAGAATAATAACAGAATATTGCCGTTAAAAGCTGATGTGAAGAAGATTGCTGTTATTGGTGAAATGGCAGGAAAAGTACATTTGGGTGGATATTCACCTAAAAATGTTGAAGGTGTATCCATTGTTGAAGCCTTTAAAGAAACAGACTTTGAGGTAAACTTTGTTGACTTAAATGTACCAGCTTTTAACATGGAGCAGATCAATGAAAAGTTTATGATGACTGAAGATGGAAAACCAGGTTTATTGGCTGAATATTTTAATAATACCGAATGTTCAGGGCAACCGGTGTTTTCGCAAGTTGAAACCAGCTTAGTGAAGTACTGGCATAACCTTAGTCCTGAAGGTGGCGTTACAAGCGATAATTTCTCAGTTCGTTACAGTGGCTATTTGATGCCTGAGTTAACCGGATCATATAAGTTTGGGTTAATTGCCGATGATGTGGCTCGTTTGTCAATTAATGGTGAAGTTGTAATTGATAATTGGGACAGGAGCACCATCAATCAATGGGCACACAAGGAAATGCGTTTTGAAAAAGGAAAAAAGTACCCTATTAAATTGGAGTATGCCGAATATGAGGATTATGCCGGAGTTCAGCTAAAATGGGAGGTAGAGCCTGATGAGAGTAATAAAGGCAATATGTATGATAAGGCCATATTAGCGGCTAAAAAAGCTGACGTAGCTATATTGGTATTAGGAGAAACCGAAGACGATTGTGGTGAAGGAAAAGACAAAATGAGCCTTGAATTGAATGATAATGGCAAACGTTTATTAAGCGAAGTATCGGAAGCAGGAACACCAGTTATATTGGTGCTTCAAAATGGACGACCATTGGTGCTTACTGAAGAAGTTAAGAAAGTGGATGCTATTGTTGAGACCTGGTATGCGGGCGAAAAAAGCGGCCAGGCAACAGTGGATATACTAACTGGTAAGGTAAATCCATCGGCTAAGTTGCCTATTACTTTTCCACGTCATAATGGTCAGTTGCCAATCTTTTACAATCATAAAAAGTCAGCAACGGGTAGCTTTGTTGATGGAACCAACAAGCCCTTATTTGCTTTTGGTTACGGCTTAAATTATAGTCAATTTGAATATTCCGATTTGCAAATTGGCAAACAGGAAATTGGTACATCGGATAAACAAATTGTAAAAGTTAAGGTTAAAAACACATCCGATAGAGAAGGAACTGAAGTTGCTCAGCTCTACATAACTGATACCTATAGTTCCGTTGCAACGCCGCATATGCAGCTTCGGGGCTTTCAACGTGTTGAACTGAAGCCAGGAGAAGAAAAAGAAGTGTCTTTTACTTTATTGCCTGATGATTTAGCATTGTGGAACAGGGATATGAAACGTGTGGTTGAACCAGGAGAATTTAAAGTAAAGGTTGGTGCAGCATCGGATGATATTATGTTGGAGTCGACTTTTAAGGTGAAATAATTGGTTTTATAGTTTGTGATTTGATAGTCTGTAGAAGTTTTTCTGTGCTTGTGCAGGCTATCTTATAATATTAAAAGAGAGGTGTTGATGAAGGTATTATTTGGAATCATAGTGGTAATTACGAGTGTGATTTTAGTGTCTTGTTCAGAGTGTTCTAACGATAAAGATTACACACGATATTCCCGGTCTGGTTAATTTAATGGGAGGAAAAGAGGCTTTTTCTGAAAAACTAGACTCCATGTTTTACTCATCTTCAAAACCTGAAGTAAAAACATTGGTTTGGAATATTCATCGAACCATGGGTCAGTACTGGCACGGTAACGAGCCTTGTCATCATGTGCCATATTTATATAAATATACTGGCCAAGGGTATAAAACTGATCGAATCATCAAAACCTTGGTTGATGATTATTACCATAACCGACCCGACGGTTTAATGGGTAACGATGATTGTGGGCAAATGTCTGCCTGGTATATGTTCTCATCACTTGGCTTTTATCCTGTGAATCCCTGTGGTGGTGAGTATATAATTGGTGCACCTCAGGTTGAAGAGGCTGTTATCAATCTGCCTAACGGAAAGCAGTTTACTGTAACAGCAACCAAGCTAAGTGACGAAAATTGCTATGTGCAGACAGTTACTTTAAATGGAGCTCTTCTCAAGCGCAATTACATAACTCACGATGAAATTATCAAAGGAGGCGAACTTGTTTTCGATATGGGATCTCAAATAAATAACAATTAAAGCTCCTTAGAAAACTTTGTGGTTAATGTCACGGTATTCGTTTGGTGTCATCCCATTGTGTTTCTTAAATACCTTGTAAAAGTGGCCTATGGCACTAAACCCGCAATTGTAACAAATTGTCTTGATAGGCACATTTGTCATTGTTAACCTTTGTGCGGCATAATTCATTTTTATCTTGGTAACTGTTTCGGTAAGGGTTTGGTTAAGGCACTGTTTAATAATCTTATTCACATGGTCAGTTGTTCGCTCTGTCAGTTCAACAAAACCAGGTACGCCTTTTCGGAATAGTTGAGGTGAATTGTATTGATCGAGTGCAATGGCCAGCCATCTTGGAACGTCGCAGGAGTTTTCTTCAAATGTTTCGGTTAGCATTCTGAAAATATGCAGAACCATGATGTCAAGATGAATGTAATCTCTCTTTTTAGTTAGAATGTAATCGGTAAAGGTTGAAATATCGTTTAAATGATCAGCATTAAGCTTAACCATGTATGGCATCTTCTCATTTGTCCAGAAGAAAGTTTCAGATTCAGGAAAGTAACGATCTTTAAATAATTGAAGGCTTTCGAGGTAGAAGGCTATATTGGTAACCACAAGGCCGGTATTATTACCTGTTGAAACAAAGGTATGCGTATCCTGTGGTCGCATCAAACAGAGTGTTCCTTTCTCGATGGTGTGTTTTTCACCATTAATGATATGGATTCCGTTTCCTTCTTTAATCCAAAACATCTCTGCATAATCGTGGTCGTGATAATCCAGATTTTCATCTGCTGTAATGGTTCTCCTAACTATATGGAATACATCATTAGGTTGTATTAGAAAAGAAGGTAAGCTAATGCGGGTTTTCTTACTTGGTATCATAATTTCGAGTGTGTGCACAGCAACTGCATCGTGTAGCACACGTGCTATGTTTTACAGTTGGCTGCAATGGTGTGTGCGACAAAAGTATAAAAAATGTTAAAACGACGGTGTGAGTTCGATGTTAATTCTTTAAATGTTCTGATTTGAATTTTGTTAAGTAAATCATTAAATTAAGCAATGAAAGCTTTAGGAGTAAGTCACAATCTTGAGGTTTTTGGTTGGATAATGATTCGTACAACGGTGTAGAACAATAAATGTCAGTTGGTGCAGAACACATCTTTTTGCCAGCTTTTTTCATTTGGGGTATTTTTGTTCAACGAAAAGTTATCCGCCATTAGTAGTTAAAAGTGATTCATAATTATTCATTTTATATGATGTATACTAGAGAAAAAATGATCGCAATAGTGAGGTTTATAGCAATATTTTCTGTGATAATAGGTTTTACCGCCTGTATTGAAGAAGAGAGTCAAGTAAAGAAGAATGTTGATTATACCGAATATGTGAACCCGCTGATGGGAACTGATTCTGATTTTTCACTATCTAATGGTAATACTTATCCTGCCATAGCCCGACCATGGGGTATGAATTTTTGGACGCCAATGACAGCTAATTTTGGTGATGGGTGGACTTATAAGTACCGCGATACCAAGATTAAAGGTTTCAAACAAACGCATCAACCTAGTCCCTGGATAAATGACTACGCTGCTTTCGCTTTAATGCCGATAACAGGTGAACTTAAGTTTAATGAGGAAGATAGAGCATCGTGGTTTTCGCACAAGGCAGAAGAAGTTAAACCACATTATTACAGTGTTTATCTAGCCGATTATGATATTACGGCGGAGATGACTCCAACAGAACGTGCGGTATCATTTCAGTTTACTTTTCCTGAGAATGAAGAATCTTATGTACTACTCGATGGATTTAAAGGGGGATCCATGGTGAAAATCCTTCCCGAAGAACGTAAGATAATTGGTTACTGTCGTAATAATCACGGAGGTGTACCATATAACTTTCACAACTACTTTGTAGCGGAGTTTGATAAGGATTTTGAAATTGTTAATACATGGAAAGATTCTACTTTATTAGAAGGGCAAAAGTTTGCAGAAGCTGATCATGTTGGTGCTATAGTTGGTTTTAAAACCAAAAGAGGAGAGAAGGTTAATGTAAAAGTAGCTTCTTCATTTATCAGCCCAGAGCAAGCTAAATTGAATCTTGATACTGAGATTGGAGACAAAACGTTTGAGGCGATTAAAGAAGAAGGGCAAGCTATCTGGAATGCTGAATTGGGTAAAATAAAAGTGGAGGGTCAAAACATTGATCACATTCGCACTTTTTATTCAACCTTATATAGAGTACTACTATTTCCGCGTATGTTTCATGAAATAAATGAGCAAGGTGAAATAGTACATTATAGCCCGTACAATGGAGAAGTATTGCCAGGATACATGTTTACCGATAATGGTTTCTGGGATACATTTCGTGCTGTCTTTCCATTCTTTACCCTAATGTACCCCGAGTTGAACAGTCAGATAATGGAAGGCTTGGTTAATACTTATAAGGAAAGTGCATGGTTGCCTGAGTGGGCTAGTCCTGGTCACCGAGGTTGTATGATTGGTTCGAACTCAGCATCTTTAATTGCCGATTCGTATTTAAAAGGTATACGTGGTTATGATATTGAAACTCTGTACGAAGCCATTCTGAAAAATTCGACCAGTGTGCATGAGGAGGTTAGTTCTGTTGGGCGCTATGGGCATGAGTATTATAATAAGTTGGGCTACATTCCTTACGATGTAGGCATTCATGAAAATACAGCGCGCACACTGGAATATGCATATGCCGATTACTGTGTATGGAAGTTAGCAGAAGAACTGGATAGACCACAAGAGGAAATTGATTTATTTAAGGCAAGAGCTCAGAACTATAAAAATGTGTTTGATCCTGAAAGTGGATGGATGCGTGGTCGTAATGAAAATGGTGAATTTCAAGCACCTTTTAATCCATTTAAGTGGGGTGATGCATTTACCGAAGGAAACAGCATACATTATACCTGGAGCGTATTTCAGGATATTGAAGGACTAATTGGATTGATGGGAGGAGATGAGGCTTTCGTGAGTCAATTAGATACGGTATTTAATTTACCTCCAATCTTCGATAATTCGTATTACGGATTTACCATTCATGAGATTCGTGAAATGCAGATTGTGAACATGGGTAATTACGCACATGGTAATCAACCTATACAGCACATGTTGTACTTGTATAATTATGCTGGTCAGCCATGGAAAACACAAGAACGAGTACGAGAGGTACTAACTAAACTCTATACACCAAATGCCGATGGCTACTGTGGTGATGAGGATAATGGACAAACATCGGCCTGGTATGTATTCAGCTCAATGGGCTTTTACCCTGTTTGCCCGGGAACGGATGAGTACGTGATTGGTTCACCATTATTTGATAAAGTAACAGTTGAATTACCTAATGGGAAGAATTTACAAATACAAGCTAATAACAATTCAAAAGAGAATGTGTTTGTACAAAGCATGACTCGCAATGGGAAGGATGTGAATAAAAACTATTTCAAACAGAGTGAATTGCTTGAAGGAGGAATCATTAATGTGGAAATGTCACCAACGCCAAATAAGAAGCGTGGTAATACAAAAGAAGCTGCTCCATATTCCATGTCAACCAAGAAATAAGAACTTATGAATCGAATTATATCATTGGCTGTCGTACTTTTAGTTATTTGTCAAATCGATTTGGCACAAGAGTATACTAAGTATGTGAACCCGTTTATTGGCACTACAAATTTTGGTACTACTAATCCTGGAGCCATTGTTCCGCAAGGTATGGTTTCTGTAGTTCCTTTTAATGTAGCGGGTTCAAGCACTAATAAATGGGATAAGGATGCCCAGTGGTGGTCAACGCCCTATTCATGGGATAACCAATTCTTAACAGGTTTTTCCCATGTAAACCTTAGCGGTGTTGGTTGCCCCGATTTAGGAGTTATAATGGTGATGCCAACTACGGGAGAAATTAAGCCCAGATATAAAGACTTTGGTTCCATGATGAGCCAACAAGAAGCTGAACTAGGCTATTATTCTTGTATGCTTGATAAGTATCAGATCAAAGCAGAAGTAACGGCAACTCCTCGCACGGGATTAAGCCAATTTACCTTTCCTGAAGGTCAATCGAATATCCTGATTGATTTGGGCAATGGCTTAACAAATGAGCAAGGTGCAAGTATTAGGATAGTGAGCGAAAATGAGGTTGAGGGCTTCCGTATGACTGGAGATTTCTGTTACCATGGTCAGTCGGAGCGACCTGTTTATTTTGTTGCTCGATTCAGTAAATCGGCCAAAGAATATGGTGTGTTTAAAAAAATGCCGGAAATGCAGGCCGAAGCAAGTTGGTCGGCAAGTGCCAATGAGTTTAAGTTGTATCAATCGTTCCAGCACCCTGTTGCTGGCGATAGTATTGGAGCTTATTTCTCGTTTGATACTGAAGAGGATGAGCGCGTACAGGTACAGCTTGGTGTTTCGTATGTAAGTATTGATAACGCAAGACAGAATTTAGAATTTGAATCCACTGATTTTAATTTTCAGGCAACAAGAGAGAATGCCCAGAAAGATTGGGAATCTACTCTTTCGAAGGTTAAAGTTGAAGGCGGAACAAAAGATCAACTTACAATCTTTTACACGGCGCTGTATCACATGAATATCCATCCCAACATCATTAACGATGTGAATGGTCAATATCCATTAATGGAAAACTACGGCACAGGTTTAGTTGAAGGAAGAGATCGCTATACAGTCTTTTCGTTATGGGATACCTATCGTAATCTACATCCTTTGATGAGTTTGCTTTATCCTGAAAAGCAATTGGACATGGTACGTTCAATGGTTGATATGTACAAGGAGGGCGGATGGCTGCCAAAATGGGAACTCAATAGTAGCGAAACCTACACTATGAACGGTGATCCTTCATTTCCAGTAATTGTGGATACTTATCGAAGAGGATTAAGAGATTTTGATGTGGAAGCGGCTTATGAAGCGATGTTAAAATCAGCTACCACCAAGGAGGTCGACAATAAGATTCGAACTGTTAATGATTTTTATCTGGCTAATGCCTATGTGCCTTTTATGGCCGATTATGATAATTCAGTTTCCATTGCATTAGAGTTGTATTTGGCCGATTGGAACCTAGCTCAATTCGCTAAAGATTTAGGGCATGAGGGTGACTACAATCGCTTTATGAAGCAGTCAAAAGGTTACGTTAATTATTTCGATAAGAAGGAATTTAAAATGTTACGACCTAAAAATCCTGACGGTACTTTCTTAGCATCTTTTGATCCTTTACAAGGAGAAAATTTTGAGCCAGTGCATGGTTTTCATGAAGGAACAGCTTGGCAATATGCCTTTGGTGTACCACACGATATTAAAGGAATAATCAAACTATATGGAGGTTCTAAAAAGTTTACAAATAAACTTCAGCGTGTATTTGACGATGGTTTGTTTGATATGGCCAACGAGCCCGATATGCATTATCCTTTTCTCTTCAATAATATCAAAGGGGAAGAGTGGCGTTCACAAAAAGAAACGCGCCGCTTGATTGATACCTACTTTTTAAACACACCAGGTGGTATTCCAGGAAACGACGATTGTGGCACCATGAGTGCGTGGTTGGTTTATGCCATGATGGGAATTTACCCAGTTTGCCCTGGTGATATGGATTTTGCTATTACTACACCTGTTTTCGATAAGGTAAGTATTGAGCTGAATCAAAGGTATTATAAGGGAGAAAGTTTCGAGATTATTAAAGAAGGTAAGGGCAATATTATCAATCAAATAAAGGTTGATGGCCAAACAAGTAAATCATATTTTATCAACAATAAAACGATTATTTCTGGTTCAAAGCTGGTGATTTCAACAAAAGAAAAGTAAATGAACGAAGTGAATACATTGAAAAGAAATCCGGCTTTGTGGATACCTACGGCCTTTTTTGCCATGGGCTTACCTTTTGTTGCCATAGCTCAGGCATCAGCTTTAATGTATAAAAACATGGGAATAAGTGATGGGCAGATTGCCTTCTGGACATCACTTATTATGCTGCCCTGGACTTTAAAACCGCTATGGAGTCCTGTGTTGGAAATGTTTAAAACCAAGAAGCATTTTGTTGTTGCAACTCAGATTGTAACAGGAATGACCTTTGCTCTTGTTGCTTTATCCTTACCCTTGGATGACTTTTTTAGGTATTCGATTGCCCTGTTGGCGGTTGTGGCAATTAGTGGAGCTACGCACGATATTGCAATTGATGGTGTTTATTTGACTGTTTTATCACCAAAACTCCAGGCCAAATATATAGGATGGCAGGGAGCTGCCTATAATATCGCGAAGATCGTTTCAGGTGGTGGTTTTGTATATCTGGCTGGAGAACTGGAGAAAACCATGGGAGTAACTTACGCCTGGATGGTGGTTATGGCAACATATGGTGCAGTTATGTTTTTACTCGGTTTGTACCACATCAAAATGTTACCAAGTGGCGGTAAAGCTGAAGAAGTACAGTCGCTGAAAGAAGGGTTTCAAACGCTCAAAGATGTGATAAGAACTTTTTTTCAGAAGAAGTTTATTCTTTGGTATATCGTGTTTATTATTCTTTACCGTTTTGCCGAAGGCTTTGCCATTAAAATTGCACCATTGTTTTTTAAAGCAGCTGTTGCTGATGGTGGCTTAGGAATGAGTACGTCTGAGATAGGTCTGGTCTATGGTACTTTTGGTGCCGCTGCTTTTGTTGTAGGCTCCTTGCTGGGTGGCTATTATATATCGGCCAAAGGCTTGAATAATATTCTATTTAAATTGGCTCTTGTCTTTAATATACCTTTTGCTGTCTACTCTTTGTTGGCCATTTATCAGCCCGATAGTATTTACATTATTTCATTGGCAGTGGTGTTCGAGTACTTTGGTTATGGCTTTGGTTTCGTGGGATTAATGCTGTTTATGATGCAGCAAATAGCGCCTGGAAAATACAAGATGGCACACTATGCCTTTGCTTCTGGTATTATGAACTTAGGTTTTATGATTCCATCTATGTTAAGTGGTTATTTAAGTGATTTATTAGGCTATAAAATATTTTTCATATGGGTATTGGTAGCAACTATTCCTGCTCTATTGGCGGCTTATTTTGTGCCTTTTACCTATACCAATTCTGAAATTGACGCGAACAATTAAAAATATATTATGAGTTCAAAACAAAATATACCTTGGGAAGATAGACCGGATGGATGCACAGATGTTATGTGGCGTTATTCAAAAAATCCCATCATAGGCCGTTACGAGATTCCAACATCCAATAGCATTTTTAATAGTGCTGTGGTGCCGTTTAATGATGGATTCGCAGGCGTATTCAGATGTGATAACAAAGCCGTTCAGATGAATATTCATGCTGGGTTTAGTAAAGACGGCATCAATTGGGACATTGTACATGACCCCATTGTTATGAAAGCTGGGAATACTGAAATGATTCATTCTGATTACAAGTATGATCCGAGGGTTACTTTTATCGAAGATCGGTATTGGATTACTTGGTGTAATGGCTATTCAGGGCCAACCATTGGCATAGCCTATACTTTCGATTTTAAAGAATTTTTTCAGTGTGAGAATGCCTTTTTACCTTTCAACCGTAATGGGGTTCTTTTTCCTGAAAAGATTGATGGAAAGTATTGCATGTTGAGCCGTCCAAGTGATAATGGACATACAGCCTTTGGTGATATCTTCCTGAGTTATAGTCCTGATATGAAATTCTGGGGTGAGCATCGCTCTGTATTAAAGGTTACGCCATTTGAAGAAAGTGCCTGGCAATGTTTAAAAGTTGGTGCGGGTGGTGTGCCTATCAAGACAGAGCATGGCTGGTTATTGTTTTATCATGGTGTGATTCAAACTTGCAATGGTTACCGCTATTCAATGGGATCGGCCTTACTTGATTTAGAGCAACCAGATAAAGTGTTGTACCGTACTCAGCCTTATTTAATAGCTCCTAACGAGACTTATGAGACGAATGGTGATGTACCAAATGTGATCTTCCCTTGTGCATCTCTACACGATGATGAAGGCAAGGTGGTTGTGTATTATGGTGCTGCCGATACAGTGGTAGGCGTTGTTTTTGGTTATATTGATGAAATTATAGAATTCACGAAAAGTAATTCTCTAACATAAGTGTAATGGAAAATAAATCTCGGATAGTGGCGTTTCTTTTAATATCGATTACCCTTGGTATGATGTTTTCCTGTCAAGTGGAATCTAAATCTGATATTGAGAATGAGGTTCTAACAAAGTATGTTGATTCTTTTATTGGAACAGATGGACCAGGTAATACATACCCGGGAGCTGTTGTGCCTTTCGGAATGGTTCAATTAAGTCCCGACAATGGGTTGCCAGGGTGGGACAGAATAGCTGGTTATTTTTGGCCAGATTCGACCATCGCTGGTTTTAGTCATAAACACTTAACAGGAACGGGAGCGGGAGATTTATACGATATTCTGATAATGCCTTATAACAGCAGGTTTACTGAGAATCTAATTGAGAGTGACACGGAATATAGACCGTACTCAATGTTCAGTCATTCTCAAGAGCTTGCCAAACCTGGTTATTACTCGGTTGATTTATTAAGTTCAGGCATTAAAGCAGAACTAACCGTAACGCCGCGTGTGGGTATGCACCGTTATACCTTTCCGGAAGATGAGGATTCAAAAATATTGGTTGATCTGGGTTATTCACTTAACTGGGACGATCCAACAGAAACCTATCTGGAACTGGTAGATGAAACAACCATCGTTGGATACCGATATTCAACCGGATGGGCACCCGATCAGCGGGAGCATTTTGTCATTAATACATCATTGCCAATTAAGAACATTGATTTTTATGAGAATACCCTTAAGGTAGAAAAGAAATCGGCTAAGGCTAAAAAAACAAAACTTGAAATCACTTTTAATACCAAAGCTGATGAGCAAGTATTACTAAAAGTAGCCTTATCATCTCATTCCATTGAAGCTGCTCAAAAAAACATGGAAGCAGAGTGTCCAGCTTGGGACTTTGATGCCATTGTTAAGCAAGCCGATGAAGCATGGAATAAACAATTGAGTTCCATAAGCATTGAAGCCAGTGAGTACCAAAAGAAACTATTTTATACCAACTTGTACCATTGTTTCTTAACACCATCCTTACATGCCGATGTGGATGGTTGGTACAAAGGAGCTGATGGTGAGATGCACCAAGCGGTAGGATACGATAAATACGATACCTTCTCACTTTGGGATACTTACCGAACAGCTCATCCCTTGTATACTATTTTAGTGCCCGATAAGGTAAGTGACATGGTGGCTTCTTTTATGAGTCATTATAAGGAAACGGGTTTACTACCTGTTTGGACAATGGCGGGCAACGAAACTGATATGATGATAGGTTACCACGCTGTGCCTGTTATTGTTGATGCTTATTTTAAAGGTATATCAATGGATGCAGAAATGGCCTATGATGCTTGCAAGCAAACCGCTATGAGTGATGCCTGGAGTTTGCCCGATTATAAAAAGTATGGTTACATTCCATCCGATGACGATAGCCACGGGCATTGGAGTGTATCTAAAACATTGGAATATGCCTACGATGATTGGTGTATCGCTGTTTTTGCGAAGGCACTGGGGCATGAAGAAGATTACCTCTTTTTTAAGGATAGGGCCGATAATTGGAAGAATCTACTCGATCCTGTTACCACATTCTTCAGACCGAAGGATAAAGCAGGTAAGTTCATAAAAGACTTTGTACCAAGAGACTATTCTGAGTTATTTTGCGAGAGTAACGCATGGCAATACATGTGGCATGTGCAGCACGATATTGAAGGTTTAATCGATGAAGTGAATAAAGATGTTTTTGTGGCCAAGCTCGATTCAATGTTCACATATAAAGGAGAGACTGATGATGTGTTACCAATATTTTCAACAGGTATGATTGGGCAATATGCCCACGGTAACGAACCTAGTCATCATGTGGCATACCTGTACAATCAGTTGGGACAGCCTCACAAGACGCAGGACTTGGTTCGTCAGATTCTGAATGAGCAATACACCGATAAGCCAGATGGCTATTGTGGTAACGAAGATTGTGGCCAGATGTCGGCCTGGTACATCATGTCCTCGCTTGGTATGTATCCGATTAATCCGGCCGATGGGATTTACGCACTTACTTCACCCTTGCATAAAGAAGCAACTATTCATTTGAGCAATGGCTTGGAGTTTAAGGTGAGCACTGATTTGAATGGTAAGGATAATGTTTACATTCAATCGGTAACATTCAATGATAAACCTTTGGATGAACTAACAATCACTCATCAGCAAGTTATGGAAGGTGGTAATTTGCATTTTGTACTAGGTGATACGTATTAGATTAAATACAATCTGTATATTTTAAGTTTAGGGGATCTATTTTAGGTTCCCTATTTTTATATTCTATAATTTCGTTTTTCAATAGATTTCTATTACCACTCAGCGTATCTTATTTTTTTTTTAAAACAATTATTTAATTCAAATTTTAATCTATATTTATCCCGATATTTTTTTGTGTTTAAACCATTTCAATCCTTAAATAAATGGGCTGATATTTTATTATTCCGAAGTTTGGGAACATATTTCTTGACCACTATTCTTATATGTCAAATAACTTCAATTACATGGAATAATAAATCTCGATTGATAAAAGTGGTTCCCTATTTTTTGTTCAAATTTTCATTGCGATTAAAGAATTGTATTTTTTCTTATTCGAAGTTTATTAATGGCTTTTAATAAAACTAGAATGTAATATTAGTTTTTTGAATTAAAAATGTCCAACTTGATAGATGCCGTACTTAAAATAAAACGACAATTCTTTAAAAATAAGTAGTTTAAACGAAACTAATATGTTGCTAATTATCGATAATCAAAGTGCGTTTATTAAGAAATTCAAGCGCCAATACTTAGCCGAACAAGATTTCGACTATGTATTTTTTGATCACAATCAGCCAATTACCCTATCGGCTAAAGCCAAGATAAAGGGAATAATTCTATCTGGTGGTAAAGGAAATCCTTATGAGCCTTTGAACCTTACTTCAAATTATGTAGCATTAATGAATTTTAATGTCCCTGTTTTAGGATTTTGTTTAGGGCACGAAATAATTGCAGTGGGTTATCGTGGAAGAATTAAAAAATTACCTGATTATCATGGTAAGAAAGAGCTAATTACTATAACTAAACCAGAAGATCCAATTTTCGAAGGTCTCGATAAAACAGAAGTATCATTGGTTAAGAGGCATTCTTTTCATGTTTCAGAATTGCCATCTGCTTTTGAGAGCATCGGAACTTCTGATACATGCTTACACGAAATAATAAAGCACAAAACCAAACCAATCTATGGGTTTCAGTCTCACCCTGAAGTATCGGGCGAAGATGGAATGATAATGGTCAAAAACTTTCTTAAACTTTGTAATATTATATAAAATGGACTGGAGATATTGGTTGGTGGTTTTGGCAATAATAGTTGGAGCACAAGTTATTTCTACCTTAATTAGAAAGCTGTTGAGCATATTTATTAAGCGTCAATCTAGGCGTGTGAATGTTGATCCAACCAATTTCTCATTTCTTAAAAACTCAATTTCTTTTGTCATATATACGGCTGCCTTAATTGCAATATTCTTTATAACCCCGTCGCTTAAATCGGTGAGTAAAGCATTATTTGCAAGTGCTGGTATTTTTGCAGCAATTGTTGGTTTTGCTTCACAAAAGGCTTTTAGCAATATAATTGGAGGCATTTTTATTCTTATTTTTAGGCCTTTTAGGGTAACCGATGTAATTGAAATTGGAACCATTAATAAAGGAATTGTTGAAGAAATAACACTTCGCCATACTATTATTCGTAATTATGAGAATCGTCGTATTATAATACCTAACTCAGTAATAAGCGACGAAACAATAGTTAATAGTAACTTAATTGACGAAAAAATTAAGAAGTTTGTTGAATTTGACATAAGCTATGAGTCAGATATGGATTTAGCCAAAAAGATTATTTATGAGGAGGCAATTAAACATCCATTAGTTCATGACAACCGTTCTGAAGAAGATATTAAAGAGAATAGACCTATGGTGATTACAAGAGTGATCCGCTTAGGCGAATATAGCGTAACCATACGGGCATATGTTTGGGCGAAATGCAACGACGACGCGTTTATTATTAACTGCGATATGAATGAATCAGTTAAAAAACGTTTTGACGAAGAGGGTATCATTATCCCATACCCGCACAGAACAATCGTGCATAAAAATAAGGAATTAGATAATCACCAGTAAAACAAATAAAGAAATGAAAGTAGCTTTAATATACAATAAAGACATTCATGGGGTAATCAATACCTTTGGAATGCAAAACAAAGAATTCTATAATGAAAATACAGTTAAAAAAGTTGCTCAAAGTCTTGAGAAAGCAGGACATAATGTTGCTGTATTGGATGGAAATAAACAGATTATAGAACGCTTAGAAAATTTCATGCCAAGTGTTAACGAAGGGGAACAGATGGGCATGGTTTTCAATATGGCCTATGGTATTCAGGGCGAAAGCCGTTATACGCATATTCCTAGCATGCTTGAAATGTTGGGCTTGCCTTATGTTGGTTCATCTCCATCAGGACATGCCTTAGCCCTTGATAAAATACTAACAAAAATTATTTGGAAGAACAATAATTTACCAACACCTGATTTTTGGGTTTTTAATACGCCTGAGGAAAATATGGAATCGGTTAAATTCCCTGTAATTGTAAAACCAAAAATGGAAAGTGTATCTTTTGGATTAAAGGTAGTTTACAATCAAGAAGATTTACGTGAAGCGGTACACTTTATTGTTACGGAGTTTTCACAACAAGCTTTAGTGGAACAATTTATTCGAGGAAGAGAGTTTTGTGTTGGTTTATTAGGTAATTCACCAGTAGAAACTTTTCCTGTATTAGAAATTGATTTAGATGGTGACCCGGATGCTATTCAAACCGTAGATGATAAAAAGCACAAACCTAAGAGAAAAGTTTGTCCAGCCAATATTTCAGCTGAACTTTCCGAAAAAATGCAAAAAATAAGTGTTGATGCCTTTAAAGCCTTAAACCTTCGTGATTTTGCCAGAGTAGATATCCGACTTGATGAGGAGGATAACATTTATCTGCTCGAAATAAATTCCATGGCAAGTATGGGCGAATCAGGCTCATACCCTGCAGCAGCAAAAGTGGCTGGTTATAACTATGAATCTTTGGTAAATAAAATGCTCGATGTGGCATCCGTAAGGTATTTCACAAATACGCTACCAAGTAATGCGGAGTCCGATAAAAAAGGAAAAGTATCGCAAACAGCTCGCATGCGTACTTTTATAAAAACAAGGCAACAGCAAACGGAAAAATTCTTAAAAATATTAGTAGATACCGATACGCATGTGCGAAATGTTGAAGGCGTTAATTATTGCAGTAACCTTTTAAGTACCGAGCTTAGCCAGTTAGGTTTTACCCAAGAAATATACCCTCAATTAGAGGTGGGTAATATCATGTATTTTTCAAATTCTTTTAATCCTGAGGTTGAGTATTTAATTGTTCAGCCCATTGACAATAGAGTAAAATTAGCCAAACATGAAAATTTTCATGAGCATGAACAATACCTGGAAGGAACAGGTATTTGGGAAAATAAAGGCGGAATTGCTATACTTCTTTCAGCTTTGCAAGCACTAAAGTTTACCCGTAATTTAAAAAAACTAAACATTGGCATCCTACTGGTAACCGACTCTACTATTGATGGACGTTACTCTAAAGCAATAATTCAACAAAAATCAGAAAAGGCCAATAAAGTCATTTCATTAAGTGGCTCATCAAAAAAAGGAGGATTAATACTTTCTCGTTCTGGTTCTGCCCTATTTCGCTTCGAAACAAAGCTTTTGAAAAAAGATAGTCCCGAAAATGTTTCGAGTACTGCCATGAATTTCAATAAAACTCTGGCAGCTATTACGGATATTTCAAGAAACGACAGAAATAACATTATTGCTCCATTTGATATTGAATTTAAAAGTAATATTTTCAAAATGTATGCCTATGGTTCAGCCGGTATTAGTGTTCGCCATAATTCACCTGATATTTTAGCCGGTATTGAATCGAAGATTCAGAAGATTTTGACACAACAAAAACGTAGTAAAATATACCAGGTTCAATTTGAAGGAGGTTTAAAGCGTCCGGCAATGACAGCGTCTGAGAATTCAAAAGAATTTTATAAAAGCGTACAAGCAATAGCTAAGAAAATTGATGTGCGAATAACAGAAGAACATCGTTGGAGTTCAGCTGACATCTGCCATATACAAAAGGAGATTGCAAAAATTGACGGCCTAGGTCCTGTTGGCGAATTTTTGCCTTCAGAAAATGAACGAATCATTAGGCATAGTATAATCGAACGAGCTTTATTATTATCGCTTATTCTTAAAGCTTAAGAGTAATGTCAATTGCAGGCTCTTTGGCCGACTTGTATGGCACTAATGTCTTCAAATCTGTCCAATGAGTCTGCAATACCGATTCTTCAAATTAACAACTAGGTCTTTGTAAAAGAATAATAGGCTGGAAGTATTCCTATGAGGTAAGCAGCATTCCGAAGTGGGATTTTATTAATTTTAGAGGCTTCCAGTATAGATGCCAGCAGGGCATAACAGCAACTTTCTACTTTTACTAATTAATATTGATTAGTATCCGACTAATGAATTATATGCAACTCCCCCGATAACTATCGTGATGGAGTTGTTTTACTTAGGTAATATGGATCATCTGTTCATCTCCTTTTAATTCTGCATAAGTTGTGGTTTTCGTTTTTTAATTGGTAGGGATTTGTTTAAAAAATATTAGTTTTATGCTAATGAAGATCAAATGACAAGATAAATATAGTTAATGCGCTTTATCTACGAAAAATCAATAAGCAGTTATGATAGGGCTGTTAGACAGTGAGATATAATGGGGCAAGTCCTTTTTCATACTTTGTTCAGACCTTTTTCAACCTATAAGTTTTTCTTTACTCAAGTGTTTAGCAATAGATTTGTTTGAAAATTGTTAAACTTAAAAAATGAATTATGAAAAAAAGAACATCTTATCTAATTATTGGAATCTTATTTATTTCATTAACGGCATTAGGGCAGACTAAAGAAGAGGCATTTTTTTCAGGTAAGGATTATAATGCCAAAGAAAAGATTTTTTTTTCACCTCAGGGTTCCAGAACCAAGGTGGACATGGAAAGAACGATTGAATTGGAACATGATTCAAAAACGGAAGAAGTTTTTATCGAAATCAAAGAAAAAGACCAACAATTGCTATTAGTGATTAGTAGCTCAGTTAGAGATGGTAAACTGACCATAGAACTATATGATCCAAATAATACAAAGCAAGGAAACTACACAATTGAGACCCAATTACAATCAAAGAAGAAGGAGCAAGTCAATGGCAATATTCGAAAAGCTATAAACGAACCTCAATCTGGTAATTGGAGAGTGAAAATAATACCGAAAGATGTAACAGGAGATGTTAAAATAGTTACAGTTATTAATGAATAAGATAAATATGACCATCCCTTTTCTTAATCGTTTTATTGTATTGTTACTGTTTTATCTCTTTCATAACCCTTGCCTAATTATGGGACAGGCAAATGGTAATTCTGTAATTTCTGGGAAATTGTCAATAGATGATTCATGGGATTCAAAAATTTATATTTCCTATATTCCAACATATGATGACATGTATTTAATGTCAAATGAAATGATAGTAGCTGAGACTTACATTGATAGTCTAGGTTATTTTGAATTTAAAATTGATTATTTGCCAAAAGGAGAAAACCTGTACCGATTACATCTTGCAAAAAAGGGCGATACACGAGCTACACTAATTATTGGCGGAAAAGATGAAAACCATTTGTTCTTTATTTTAAATCATCCTTCAAAAGTTGATTTTACAAGCTTATCCACATATCCGCCATTTAAAAAGATAATCTATAAAAACTCAGGAGTGAATAATGCTTTTCAGCAAATCAGTGATATGGTTTTTATTTCTGATAGCATTGCTAGTGGGAGTACTGCGACAAAAAGATTACTGATTGAAAAACAATTACAAAATGATTTATTGTCAATTGCAGATACTTCAAGTAATTTTTTAGTTGGACTGTATGCCATCTATAAAAGCAAGTTTGAATCCAATTACCAATCAAATGCAGATTTCTATGATTCATATGTAAATAAATGGCAGAATGAGGATAATACTTACTTAAGTTCATTTGTAAGAAAGTTTCCTAAGCGTAGTAACAGCATTTTTATTTTTCTAATTGTTGTTTTCACCATAACCATAGCGGTGATAGGTTTATTTCTTGGAAGACTTTGGCTAGATCCAAATAGAAATATCAAGAAATTGAGTATTCAGGAAAGAAAAGTATTTGAATTACTTAAGCAAGGAGATACAAATCAAGAAATTGCTAATGGTCTAAATATTGGCTTGAGTACAGTAAAGTCTCATGTAAGCAGTATTTACTCGAAGTTAAATATCAAGTCAAGAAAAGAGATTACGAGCATAAAATAATAATGTGTGGTAACATGCGCTTTAGCTCACTGTATAAGTGCGCTAAGGCTTATAATTCCTTATTTCTTTCGAAAGCTCTAATTCTTCGCTGACAAATATCATAAGTATGTAAGCGTATAAAACATAGCTACATTCTTATAAAGCTCTTATATTTGAGACGCATCAGAAAACAAAATAAAACCACTAAAAATCTACAAGATGTCACAAAGAATGATAGATCAATTTATGGAAATGGTTCAAATAGATAGTGAATCGGGCAACGAGGCCAATTTCATAAACTATTTAGAAAAAGAATTCCAGAAACTGGGAGCCACAACTCAACAGGATAGTTATGGCAATTTGGTAGCTAAATTACCGGCTATTGGATGTGAAGGTAAAGATCCGATTTTACTTTCGTGTCATGCCGATACGGTTAAGCCTGGAGTAGGCATAGAGCCTATTATTGTGGATGGTGTTATTCGTTCAAAAGGCGATACCATACTAGGAGCCGATGATAAAGCTGGTATTGCTGAAATGCTTGAAGCTTTAAGAATTGCTGAAGTTCGTCCGCCTGTTGAAGTTGCCATTTGCCGTGAAGAAGAAATAGGTTTATTTGGGGTTAAGAATCTTGATTATAGCTTACTCACCGCTAAGAAAGGTTTCTTATTAGATAACGATACTTTAGATACTATCATCATAGGTGGACCATCATACTTTACCTTTGATGTTACTGTTAAAGGTAAAGCTGCTCACGCAGGTATGGAGCCTGAGAAAGGAATCAACGCCATCCTTGCTGCTTCAAAAGCAATTACTGCTTTAAGACTAGGTCGTCTTGACGAAGAAACCACAGCCAATGTGGGCATTATTGAAGGAGGAATCGTTAGAAACGGGGTGCCTGACCATGTGGTGTTTAAAGCAGAATGCCGAAGCCTGACTCACGATAAAGCGGCTAAGTTGGCTGAGGAAATGAAAGCAATCATTATTCGTGAAGTAGAATCAGTTGGCGCTAGTGTTGAAATAGATGAGAATAACTTGTGTAAGGCTGTAAATATTCCGGAGGATGCCTTTACGGTTTCTCAATCGAAAAAAGCCTTAAAAACGGTTGGCATAGATGCTAAAGCTACTTTTATGACTGGTTTTACCGATGCTTCGATCTACAATAATATGGGTATTGAAATGGCCGTTGTTGGCATTGGTGCGCGTAACGAACATTCAACAGATGAGCATATTTATATCACTGATATGGAGAAAGCTTTAGCCATGGTGGTTGAGTTATTACGTTTATCTTCGTTATAAATAATACGATCAAATATTATTACAATGGGGGCTATGTTCGAATTTGGGCATAGCCTTCTTTGCTACTGTTTTAGATAAAATCGTTGAATGTTAAGCTCAGGATTTAATGGGGCGTGGTTTAGTAAATAGTCGCAAAATTGCTTTCCTAGCAGTGGTACCAGCATATAACCCTTTGCTCCCAAACCATTAAAGATATACAATTTTTTTTCGCTTTTATGTTGACCCATTATTGGCCTTCGGTCTTTAACGGTGGGGCGCACACCAGCTTCCTGAGTTATAATTTTGGGTTCAATATCGGTAATGTACTTTAAGTTTCTTAAGAGTTCCTCTCTGGCCTCATCTGTAGTGTTGGTGCTAATGTTGTGCCATTCGTAAGTCGCACCAATTCTAAATTGTTGCTTGCCTAAAGGCAGGATAAAGCATTTGCGATTCAATGATTCGTGTTCAGGTATTCCTTCCATCTCAACTTTTAAAGTTTGTCCTTTTGTGGGATCCACAGGTAGTTCCTTAAAAAACGGATTATTGCGTACTTCAAATCCCTCGCAGAAAATAATCTTAGAATAAGTTATGCCTTTATAATTATCGGCTTCAATTTTTGTATAGTCAAAATCTTGGCGAAGAAAATTGGCATTACTTTTTAACCAAGCTTCCATCTTTTTAAAAAATGTGGCGACATCAACACAGTAAGCCGATTTTACTCTTGCCGATCCGTAAGGATTTTTGGCTAGATTATATGTTTCATCATCTTTGTTGATGGAATGCATGTAGGGTTTAAATTCATTTTGTTCTTGCTTCTTAAGCCAGTACCCACGTTCCTGCTCCGACGAAAATAAGCGTCTGATATTTAACGGGATCAGTAATTTGCTTGATGTTTCTTCTTCTAACTGTGTGTAAAACGGTATTAGGTATTCCATAACATCGTCTACCATCCAACTCTTTGTCATTCGCCTAAAAACCAACGGAGTTATTAAACCTGCAGCAATTTTCGAACTCCAATTCTTACCCTTATCTATTATGGTAACGGGCACATGGCGTTTGCTTAGTTGGTAAGCCAAACAAATACCTGCTAAACCGGCACCTACAATTATAATCCGCTCTTTTTCCTTCATTTAATAGCTATAATAATATGCATACAAGGTAAAACACATAAATGTCGTTATTACCCATGCTTTATAACTATGAGAAATGTATTTGGTTTAAATTAAATTTAAAAGGTATGGCAAAGGTGCCAGAAAAAGTACCAGCTAAAATAACCAGTAACATTCCGCCAATTATATTTATTTCCATAGTTTAGTTGTTTAAGAGTTGATTCACCTGTTGATGAAGATCCTTTTTTTCATCCTCATTGAGATAATGAAACTCATAATCGCCATCCGGCAAGGGAAGGTGAGTATTGGCATCTTCAATAATTAATACTTTAGAACCCTTATACATGGCAATGTTGTGCCATACGTCTTTACGAATATTGTAAGTGATGCCTGGTTTCATTAACTGAAGATCATATTTAATATCGTCTTGGTCTAGTTTAGCTGCAATCAAAACGGCTTTCCCTTCAACCAAAAAAAAGGCTTCATCTGTTTTGTGATGAATGTCCAATCGTTCAATGGCTTCTAACTCTTCCTCGGGCGCATGATTTAACTGTGCAACTTGCCAGGTAGGCGTTATTAAATATGGATTATAGCCTTCTTTAGTATGTTCGTATTTGTCGATTATCATAGTTAGTTCAGTTTAGCTTTCGAGTATGCGGTCAACAACTAATTGACGGAATTCAGGAGTTAGCATTGAAAAATAGGCCGTGAATCCTGTTATTCGGACAACCAATTCCGGGTATTTAGTTGGGTCTTTATGGGCATCCAATACTTTTTCTTTATCCATGATGTTCACATTGATGAGTGTACCACCCATTTTAAAATGTGCTTTAATAATGGATCCGATTAAATCAGCATGTTCCTGCTTGGCCATACTAGGATCCACTTCCCACTGCATAGGTGCGGTATTGCCATAACCTGGTTGCACACGTGCTATGGCAGATGCCATTGCCAAAGAAGCAGCATCGGCTGTAAATCCTGGATTTGGATTGGCACCGTGCGAAATAGGTTCGTGCTTTTTCCGTCCATTAGGTGTTGCACCCAATGCTTTACCAAAACCAACCGTATTGGCCCATGAAAAAAGTCCGGGAATAAAAAGGTGCTGTTTCTTTGCATCGCATTCCAGTCTAACAAAATCGGAGAAAATTAATTGTGTTTTATGAGCCCATTTGTCAGCTAAAGAGTTTCCCTGGCCGTAGCGATCACTATTTTTCATTAACAAACGAATGCGCTCACCTTCCGCCTCTTCAAAATTAGATTGTATGTGGTAATTAATTTCATCCCATGATATCTTATTTTCTTTTTCAATGCGTTGCTCCAAGGCAGCTAATGAATCTGCCACAACAGCTAATCCAGCGCCATCAATGGCTAGATTGTAATACTTGGCACCGCCATCGGCAACATCTAGTCCTTTTTCAATTGGGCCATGACTCAAAAGGTTAAGTATGAGCTCAGGTTCATTGTATTTTTGGTATTTAAGGTGGTGGCGTATTCCATTGGCAGCAGTTTCAACCGCAAGTTTAAGGTGTGATTCAAACCGATTCCACAAATCACTTGTGCTATTTGCGAGTGATTTATTATCCATCATCTCCTTGTAAGCTACTTCAAACACCTTAGCCATGTTTACTTTTACCAAATCATTCATGGTGTATTCCATGCCTGGTAACGACATCCAGTTACAACCGACGGCAATACGTTGACGTGCTGTTGAGGCATCAAAACCATTTTTCATAAAGCCATCAACCAAGGATTTATCACCTGAAAAGCGAGGCCAGGCATTTTTATTCTTAATCAAATAATGCAAGGAGCGATTAAACAATTGTTCCTCCATGCCATCGTGAACACGCACCGTAATATTAAGTGCTGTATTTATTTTATCACCTGCTTCGAGGATTAAATAGGATATGTCAGATGTTTGATCATTACCATCTTTATCGGGGCCACCCAATTGCCAGTAAATAGGATCGTTTATCAGAAAGCAGGCCAAATAATAAACGGTTTTGTCTTGATCTATTCGTCCCTCGGCCAAATCTTTTTCATAAAATGGCTGAAGCAAGGTGTCAATTTGTCCACCAGCTCCGTCACGATTGTAGGTACGTGAGGCTAAATGATACCAAATAATCCATTGACATGCTTCGCGTAATGTTTGTGGGGGGGCGGATAGAATGTTCTCATTGACCTGAAGCATCTCATTGAGATTCTCAAGCAAAAGGGGATCTTGTTCAAGAGTAATCAGTTGGTGTATGGCCTTAATGTGATTTCTTATCCAAACCTGAATGCTCTTTATGGCACGTTCATGTGCCTTGTAGAATTTTTGTTGTTCGGGTGATGTATTTATTTTCCGGTAAGTTTCTATTTTATCAAGTAGACCTTGCCAGCCAAGCTTAACGCCCATTTGGTAATCGGGAGCAAAGTGTGCATCATCGCCAATGCCTGAAATAATATCATATTTATCAATGTTCTCTTGCAGATGATCATATGGATAATCGGGGTTCCATTTGTTTGAACGCATTCGCGACATGAAATAACTCCAGCGGCCTGCAAAGGCATCATTGGGATCGATATAAACCTCATGATTCTCCATTAGATTACAGAAGTTATTTGTCCACCCATCTAAACCGTAAAACGATCCATCGGCATGATTATGGATACTCTTCCATCCGTTTTCAGGAGGAACAACACGACCATAATCATCTTCGTCTAGTAAGCCTTCTATTTTAATTTTTGTTTTGGTCTGAGCTAGTTTTTTCCTTTTCAGAACATCAATCCTTTTTTGAAATCTAAAGTTATCAAGTGCTTTCATGTGTCTATATTTTATTTTTCAATGGCCACATGGTACGATAGCTATCGTACCTCGCCACAATAGTCATTCCCCTGTGTGAGAAAACTTTTCTCATGGCTCGTTTCATATGATTGTTTTTTTAGTCGATTGCTTTTTCAATGTTATATTTCTTAAGAATGCTATCGTATTTTATTAGGTCATTATTTGTGAGACCTTTTTCATTCTGAAATGGATTATCAATTCCCAAGTTTTTGTATTTGTTTGCTCCTAAAGGATGAAATGGTAATAGTTCAAATTTTTCAATGTTCTTAAGTTCAGACACAAATGCTGCAATTTGCTCAATTTCTAGTATTGAGTCATTGACATTAGGAATAACAGGTGTTCGTAGCCAATAAGGCTTTCCGGTTTTGTCTAGCAGCTTAATATTCTCAAGTATTAAATCGTTGTTTACGCTGGTCCACTTTATATGATCAGATTTAGTAATCATTTTAAGATCGGCCATTACCAGGTCAACATGTTGAAGAACTTCCTTATAATGCGACCATTGACAATGCAGGTTAGTTTCAATAGCCGTATGAATATATTGTTGCTTACAGAGCTTAAATACTTCCTCTGTAAATTTTGCCTGAAGCATAGGTTCGCCACCGGAAATGGTGACACCTCCTCCTGATTCTTTGAAATAGGGCAGGTCCTGCTTAATTTCATCAACCAGCAACTGCGGACTTATTGTTCTTCCAATTTTGTGAAGTGCGTTGGGAAAACAATGATTAATACATTCAAAGCAGGCTGTGCACTGTTTTTTATTGAATTGTACTATTCCTGCATCGTTTGATAGTGCCTTACTATCACAAACGGGTAGGCAGGCTTTGCAATTGATACACTTATCTGCAATCCATTCAAGTTCTTCTTTCTGAGAAAAGGTTTCAGGATTGTGGCACCATCTACATCGCATATTGCATCCCTTGAGAAAGATAGTAGTTCGGATGCCTGGTCCGTCATGAATTGACATGCGTTGTATGTTGGTAATTATTCCCTGCATTCACTTGTAAATTGGTTCCTTACAAAGCTACCTGCTATGGAGTGAATAGGAAAAAATTACTATTGGGCAGAATATATAAAAAGTTGCCCTGAGGCGATGTCTCTACGGAGTTGGCTAAGATTAAAGCAATTCTGCTTAAAAAACTTTGTGATTCTTTTTTCGATATTCGGCGGGTGTAAGTCCAGTGTACTTTTTATAGGTACGATAAAAATAGGAAATGGAATCGAAGCCGCAACTGTAGCAAATTGATTTAATGGATGAGTTAGTCATGATTAACTGCTGACTGGCATGTTGAAGACGTGCTTTTATTATGGTTTCCGTGAGTGTCTGTTTAAGGTGTTTTTTTAAAACACGATTTACGTGATCAACGGAACGTTGTGTGAGGTTCACAAAAGCGGGTGTTCCTTCTTTAAGTAACTCAGGCGTCACAAAATTCTCCAATGCATAAGCGAGCCAATGGGGTAGATGTTCTTGATTGCTTTCAATTTTGCTAATTAATTTAAAAATGTGAATCATGATTGAATCCAGATTCAAATAATTGCGTGATTGACTTAGAAGTCGATCAGTAATAGCCGAAAGCTCATTGAGTTGATCGGTGTCGAGAAGCACTGTAAAAGGCAATTGATCAGTACTCCAAAAGTAGGATTTACTATTTGGAAAATAGCGATTTCTGAAGCAGCTTAGACTTTCTTTGTAAAATGCAATGTTGGTAATTACCAGATTATCCTTTGATTTTGAAAGTTTAAAAGTGTGATTGTCTTCTGGGCGAACCAAGCATAAAGTACCTTTTTCAATGGGGATTTCATTTCCATTAATAACATGAATGCCACGACCTGATTTTATCCAAAATACTTCGGCAAAGCCATGCTTATGCATGCGTAAATCATTCTGCGAACTTATCGTAGTACGCGCCACATGAAAAGCTTCTTTTTCATTATCGAGAAAGGCATTAAGTTTAAAATGTGTATCCGCCATTTTTTATTGTTTTCAAAACAAAGGAATGGCAAGTTAAGATTTATTGCATAATTATTAATATTAGTTTAGAATAGATTCTTGTTAAATATAATGTTTGTTGATTAGTCAATAAGATTTTGATGCTTTTGGTGTATATTTATGAGGGTTTTAAGGTATTAATGAATAACAGGTAGGTAATTTAGATTTAAAATACGTTTGGGAGTGGATCAGATTCAAAACAAACTTATTTCTGTAATTAAAAATAAGGCGTTGACTTTGCGCATTTTGTCGATATTTCATCATTTAAATATGAGCAAAGCAAAGGCTATTCAACTGCAGTTTTATTGGGCATTGTTTTGTCTAAAGAATATCTAAAGAGGGTTGCTGCAAGTTCCGATTATGTTGAGCAAATGAAATTCAAAAAATTGAATTTGCGACAAATAATGTGTATTTTCGTTGCAAAACATGCATCGAATGAAAGCTTTTATACATCAATTAGATAATTGGCCAGAGTTTAGCTGGAGCAATGATGACATTTTGAACTTGTTGAGTGAAGCCAGAAACTTACAAGGTAGGCTTATCGGAAAAATGCAGACCTTAGGCTTTGACTTAAGAAATGAAGCTTTGCTAGATACACTGACGCTTGATGTATTAAAGTCATCAGAAATTGAAGGGGAGTTCTTAAACCCCGATCAGGTACGTTCTTCGATTGCTCGTCGATTGGGGATGGTAATAGCTGGCTCGGTGGAATCTGATAGAAATGTTGAAGGTGTCGTTGAGATGATGCTGGATGCTACCCAAAACTGCTTTAAACCATTGACAGCGGAGCGATTATTTGACTGGCATGCTGCCCTTTTTCCAACAGGAAGAAGTGGTATGTATAAAATCACTGTTGCTGATTGGCGAAAAGATACAACTGGCCCTATGCAAGTTGTTTCCGGTGCAATGGGTAAAGAGAAAGTTCATTTTCAGGCTCCTGACTCGGAAATAATAGAAAGTGAGATGTCTCACTTTTTAGATTGGTTTAATGGTAATACAACAATAGATTTGGTCATTAAAGCTGCTATAGCCCATCTCTGGTTTGTAACTATTCATCCTTTTGATGATGGAAATGGAAGAATTACCCGGGCATTAACAGATATGTTGCTTGCTCAATCGGATAAGAGTAATCAACGCTTTTATAGTATGTCAGCGCAAATTAGGAATGAACGGAAACAGTACTATGCAATGTTGGAAAAAACACAAAAAGGCAGTTTGGATATTACAGATTGGATTGTTTGGTTTTTAACTTGTTTAATTAACTCTCTTCAATCAACCGACTCCGTTTTAACGAAAGTTCTATTTAAAGCTGAGTTTTGGCAGAAGCATTCGGATACCATTCTGAATGAACGACAGAGAAAATTACTTAATATGGTAATTGATGGATTTGACGGAAAACTAAGCTCATCTAAATGGGCCAAAATTGCCAAATGTTCAAAAGATTCTGCGGTTAGGGATATTAACGACCTGATAAGCAAAGGCATTTTTCAGAAAAAAGCTTCGGGAGGAAGAAGTACGAATTATGAACTGATAGGTTTAGCAGTTGATAATCCTAAGTTATAAGCCCTTTGATAAATAGTGTTTCAAATATAATCCCAGCCTTAAAGGCTTAAACCACTTTTTTTCAGACTGTCAAATAAGTCAAGGTTGAGGATGATATTTGTTGATTCCAAAGCTCTACCTTATCAAGAAATATCATTTTCACTCGATCCCGCATATTAGTGACCACTTATGGA
Organism: Carboxylicivirga fragile; assembly: GCF_050589805.1. Taxonomy (NCBI): domain Bacteria; kingdom Pseudomonadati; phylum Bacteroidota; class Bacteroidia; order Marinilabiliales; family Marinilabiliaceae; genus Carboxylicivirga; species Carboxylicivirga fragile. Next base: position 43,172 of record NZ_JBNGOY010000049.1, read on the forward strand.
GGAACGGAATTAGTGGCACTTTATCGGGAGACCTTTACTATTTGTCAGGCTGGGAGAGCTTCGTTTAAGGATTTGAAGGCGTACCTCGACTTTCTCGGTAACCTTACTTCGACTTCGTTCAGCAACCGTGAATGTGAGATTTGTGATGTTCGATGTGAAGAGCTGGTGTGAAGTAAGGTTGAGATTGAAGCGTGTTATGTTATTTTTGTTTTTAATAGTGTAGTTTAATGCACTTTTATAATATAAGACAGTGTTATAAAGTCAGAATATTACTTAAAGTGCATTTTAATGCTCTTTTCTTGGGAGGAATTGAATTATTCTTTACATTTGAGGAAAATAGAGCATTATGTTGCACTTTTTAGAGTTAATAAAAACCATTAAAGTTCGCAGAGAAATGTTACAGGTCAACCAAGAAATGCTAGCAGAACTTTCTGGAGTAAGTCTTAGAACCTTGAAACAGTTTGAAAGTGGGAAGGGTAATCCGACCTTACAAACGATTAGTAAATTAGCTGATGCACTAGGTCTAGAACTCACATTGCAAGTAAAACAATTAAGACCTGGTAAATGAGACAAGCTAAGGTTCTTTATAAGAATGAGGAGGCAGGTTTGATTACCCAATTAGATAATGGAACATTTGTGTTTCGATACCATGATACATGGTTTAATGCCTCAGACAAACCATCTATTAGTCTAACGCTGCCAAAAAATCAGCAAGAATACCAATCCGATTATTTGTTTCCGTTTTTCTATAATATGTTGCCGGAAGGAACCAATAGACAAGTAGTTTGCCACGCCATGCGTATTGATAAAGAAGATCATTTTGGCTTATTGCTAACTATTGCTAACTATGACACAATTGGAGCTGTTAGAATTATTAAAATTGCTGATGCATGAGTTTACCTGATATCAAAAATTGTCCCGGCACATTAAAAGAAGGGAATAAAACCTATTCATCAACCGCTTTAAAACGAGTTTTTAAAGGGAAAAAGGTTAGTCATCTACTATCTTATGAGTCGCCTGCCACAAACGAAATGACTAATGAACTGTTTGAGGATAACCGAAAAAGGATGTCTATTTCTGGTGTCCAGGAAAAGTTCTCCGTTTTGCTGGACAAAAACAAATTACGCCTCATTAATGAAGGTGAACAAGGACAATACATACTTAAACCTAAACCTGATGCAGGTAAACATCCTGAAATGATGCCAGCCAACGAGCATTTAACGATGCAACTAGCCAGACAAGTTTTTAATATAGAAACAGCTGAGAACGCACTTGTTTTTTTTAATAATGGAGAACCAGCTTATATTACTAAGCGATTTGATGTCAGAGATGACAATACTAAATTGGCACAGGAAGATTTTGCTGCACTAGCGCAAAGAACACCACAAACGCATGGAACAAACTATAAATATCTTGGAAGCTATTTTGAATTATTTGAGATAATGAAAAAGTTCGTTCCAGCCTACAATATCGAAGCTCCTAAGCTCCTAAAGATAATATTATTTAACTACTTGTTTTCCAATGGTGATGCACACTTTAAAAACTTCTCACTCATACAAACTGAGTTTGGAGACTATAAATTGAGTCCAGCTTACGATTTACTAAATAGTCGCATCCATATTCATGATAATGATTTTGCTCTTGATGATGGTTTATTACCACCAGCACAAGCGAAAGGAAAAGTGAATGAACAGTTTTATAAGCTTGGGGAGATGTCTGGAATACAAACAAAGCTGATTGATGCTATTTTTACTCAGCTAACTTCCCAAAAGGATGAAGTCCTTCGTTTAATTAGCCACTCTTATTTGTCTGATAAATTGCAACGAAACTATGAACAGGCGTATTTAACCCGATTAAAAAAGTTAAGCAGGAAATAACTGTAAGATTGAAATAGACTTCTAAAATTTCAAGTGCAGCATGTTCATAATCAAGATAATTGATTTGAGATGTTTGGGTGTCAGAGGATAGGTTCAAGCGCCTGCGGCAAGCGCCCCGATTGGGATCGGGGGATGGAAGCGCAAGAAGTCCTTCGGCAAGCTCAGGAACCGTCTCGAAGAGCGGTGGATGAGCTAACGTAGGCGGATTGCGGTGGAATGGCGGGTCGAGCCGACTGCGAGTGGAGCAAGGGTGGCAGATATGGAGGAGTGAGGAACGAACTACGGAGGATG
>NZ_JBNGOY010000050.1:0-43779 GCF_050589805.1 Carboxylicivirga fragile
AACAAAATAGTTCTTCGAATATTTGCCGTAGCATATAGAGAAGAGCCATTTGTGAAATTATCTTGCTAAAAACTTGTTTTTATCTTAGAATGCTCAGGGATCATCTCGATGACCGTTCTTTGTGTTCGAACACCCTGTTTATACGCCGTTATCTAATCAAACAAGAGCTACGGCGCTATATACCCAATGGTTTTTATATCTTCATTAGATAAGCTTGGTGACTTTCCTTTTTCTATTTTTTTAATAACCATTTTAGCTGCCGCTTCAGCATCTTCTTTCATTTTAAAAGGATGATAACCACTAAGGGATGGTATTGATGGTTGATGTATAATTACCTTTTCTTTATTTAAGATGTTGTAACCATAGCCTCCATTTACCGCAATCACCTGATGACTTAGATGACTAGTTGGCTGACTTAAACTGATGGCAAAAAGTAGAAGTGATCCAGCGATAACTAATAGACCACTGTATCGCTTATCTATTAGTCTTAATACCTTTGTTTTAATCATTGTCGTCTTGTGTTGCGTCGGGATCGAATGTCCAAACATCATCCATATAATACGAAGAACTTCGACCAGTAAGCACATATGGTTTGTTGTCGATGGTGAATGCCACAGCTTCGTATCGAGGCGATCCTTCGTGACTGGTTCGTTGTTCCCATAGATCAAGTACCGGATCGTATTCCCAAACATGGTTATTGGGATAGCCAGGTCCGCCTGTGGCTAAATAACCAAGTCCATTGATGCTAAAAGCGACCCCATTTATTCCTGTCATTTCGTAGTCATCATCATAACTTTCATCGGTGTTGGCATCTTTACCAATCTTACGTTTTTGTAACCAACTGTTCTCCAGAGGATCGTATTGCCAAAGGTCTTCGAGGTATTCGCCATTATCTGAGCCCATGCAAACATAGGCCTTGTTATTAATCACAAAAGTGCTTGCATCACGTCGTTTTTTACCACCAATACTAACAATCTGTTCCCAACTATCCATGATGGGGTCATATTGCCAGAAATCTTTAAGAATGTTACCATCATAACCAGTGCCTACATATCCCTTGTCATCAATGCTAAAGGCAACAGATCCATAACGTCCGGTTCCGCCAAAGTCACTTTTTTGAGTCCACTCATTACTTTCTGGATCGTATTCCCAGGTATCCTTTAGTTTAAATTCGCCATCGTAACCTGTTGTAATGAATCCTTTGGTTGAAGTACCAAAGGCAACCGCTCCATTACGTGCTGATGCTGGCAAGCTTTTCACCTGTGTCCAAAAATCTTTTTCGGCATCGTAGCGCCAGAAATCGTTTAAGCGTTCATCTTCATAACCATCATATCCTGTACCTACATACGCATAATTGCCAACGGTAAAAGCCACAGCATCACTTCGAGGTACGCCTTCGAATGAGCCTAAATCAATCCAGTTACCTTGTAATTCTACTTCATCATCATCATCGGAGCAAGAAGCAAATACCATTACGAAAGCAAGCATTACCAATAAGCCATTTATTTTCTTCATCATAATCTGTTTATAATTATGGCTCAAATCTAAAAATGCAAGTCTTCGTGTGGTAATTTAATCTATGAAATGCGCTTTTTCTCCTATACAAGTGTTTTTCATTTCAACAAACGGTTTTTGTTGAAATTATGCTCTATAAGGTTGCGTTGGTTGAATGACTATTCCTTTTTGTAGAATAAATGTTCCGATTCATCGAATAGATTTACGGGTCATCATGAGACCGCTTTTATTTGTGTTGTAATTATAGCACAAATAACTCAATGAATATAGAATTATACAAGTACTCTGTTTTTGGATTTCGCTTTAAATTAATGCTGTTGTTAAGCTTAGTTTATACTTCATGCACAAAAGGGAGTTTAAACCCAGGAAAGGTCTTTGTTAGTTCATCGACGTATACCACACTTATCGATTCTGTTACGGTTCAGTTTTCAACCATTAAGCTCGATTCTTTTGTAACATCTTCGGCTTCATCTGCTTTGATAGGTCACCATGAGCATGCCTTATTGGGAAGTCAGGAGGTGAAAAGTTATTTTCCATTAGTGGCACCCAGCAGTTTTGACTGGGACGATGAAGAGGTGCTGGATAGTATTGTTCTGCGTTTAGTGCCTAATGGATACTACCTGGGTGATACCACAGAATTGTTTGATTTAGAGGTTTATCCTTTATTCGAGGAGATTGAAACCAGCGATGATGGGTATTTATATAATCTTCATTCATTTCAGTATGATGAATCAAATAGCTTAGGTAAAAAGCAATTTAGGCCTAAGCCCGGAAAGGGTAGTGCAATTGAGGTAAGGCTTAAGGATGAATTTGCACGAGAGATTGTTGATTTTATGCAAGCTTATGAAAATCATGTGGATAAGATAACGCTTTTTAAAGAACGATTTAACGGTGTAGTGCTTAACTGTGATAGAAACACAACGAATAGCGTTTTAGGTATCACCTTAGCAGATTCGGTACCACATGTGCGATTGTATTCACACAAGGTATCCCTCGAAAAAGAAACCATAATCAGGGATTTAAATCTGGAAGTGTCGTCGCGTAATTTTAATCAATTTATTAATCATGATTCGGATAACGATTATTCTACGATTGCATCCGGACAAGATAAATTGGTAGAAACAGCAAGCAATGGCCTTTTGGCTTTACAGGCAGGATCGGGTTATGAAATCCGTGTCGACTTTCCATATTTAAATAATTTGCTTGAGATAAAACAGTTAGGTCATGAGGTGAAAGCTGAATTACACATTCGACCCAACTCAAAGTTAAGCCCATGGAGTGAGTTGCCTGATCTGGTTTATATATCGGAGTTGGATCGTATTAACGCCAACAGAAATCCATTATTAACGAGTGAAGAGACTGCATTAAGTGGAACCTTATACTTAGATAAAGTCTACAATGAGGAAACGTTTTATGTGTTCGATGTTTCCGATTATCTCAATTATCGCCTCACTGAGAGTATTGTTGATACTGAAAAAGGTTTAGTGTTTAGTCTTCCAAGCGATGATTTGGTTAACTCATTTGCCAGTTTAATCGTGAACGGATCAAGTTTTTCAAACAACGCATCACAATTATATATCTACTACTATTATTATGACAATCAATAAAACAAGCTTTGTCTTTTTATTCATTATATGCTTCTCGTTTTACTTTAAAGGGGAGGCTCAAAACAGTGTGTCTTCCCCTTATTCTATCTTTGGTGTTGGAGTGCTCGAACCTAAAAGTGATGCTACAAATGCTGGTATGGGACACACAGGTATTGCGCTTTCATCCGATGGATACATCAATACTTTAAACCCTGCATCGTTATCAGGCCTTGATAGCACCACCTTTTTATTTAATATTCAAGGCAAGGCATCGTTTTCAAAATTTGAAACTCAGCTCGAGTCGCAACATAATTTTGATGCCAATCTGGATGCTTTTCAAATGGCTTTTAAAGTGAATCGGAATTGGGGAATGAGTTTTAGTTTGCAGCCATTCTCAAGTATTGGCTATAATATTTACAGCGAGAAATATATTCTGGGCACCATGTCAACCTATCCTGTCGAATACATTGGCGAAGGTGGTATTTCGCAGGTGTCATGGTCGAATGGGATAAGGATAGCAAAAGGATTTTCGCTCGGTTTAAGTGCTTCTTTTTTGTGGGGTAATACCGATGTTATTGAAAATTCGTACTATCCAAGTATAACTGGTGAGACCATAACAAACAGCAGATCGTATAAAGTCAACTCTTTGTTATTAGAATATGGTTTTCAATACCACCAGCCAATAGGATCGAGTGTCCTGTCTTTTGGGGCTAGGATAAATACAGAATCGCAATTGCATAATTCGTATGAACACAACATTAGTAACGATAACGGAGTTCAATTGCTAGAATCATCGGATGGAGGGGCTGATCTTTTTCTTCCTTGTAGTTATGGCTTTGGTGTAGCCTTACAATTTCGTGATGCCTGGTTGTTCACAGGCGATTACCGTTATGGAAATTGGAGTGAAAGTCAATTAAATATTGGTGCGGGTGAATATAAGGATACCCATGGAGCGAGTTTAGGTATTCAGTTCACACCACAGAAGAATTATTATAGGTCGTATTTTAATCAAATAAAATACCGTGCTGGAGTTTTTTACAATCAAAACTATTTTGCTATTAATGGTATTAACCTCGATGAAAAAGGTGTGACATTTGGAGCTACATTGCCGGTTAAAGCATCAAAAATAAATATAGCTTATGAGTACAAGCAAAGTGGCACGATGGAGGGTGGTCTGATTAAAGAAAACTACCACAATATTAAAGTGGGTTTCACCTTTAACGAAACTTGGTTTAGAAAAAGTAAATTTCAATAATGTTGTTAAAGGCCTAAAGATTAGGCAGAAATGAGTTTATAGATAATTGAGGAGAATGTGTACTTGAAGTGTTAGGTGAGTTTAAGCAATTCCAGTGGATTAACCGTAGTTTTTATGAACGAAGCAGGTGAAGTCGGCGGGCGTTTTGTCCAGCTATGGCGGGAAGCCTAGCGGCTTGAGCGAAAGGAACAGTTCGGGTAACAATAATACCTTAAACGTGTGAAATAATATATGAACCTCGCCCCGATAGCTAACGGTAGCGTCCTAAACACTTTTATTCAAAGCTCTAAACATCTTGTTGCCAAAAGGCCTCAGCAGGTGAGGCAAAAAACAAGGTTGAGATGACGCTTAAGAATTGTTTTTTGTTTGAGCCTTTTCGAGGAACGAGAAAGGGTGAGTTTAAAACAATTTCAGTCATCAACTGTAGTTTTTTGAGCGAAGCTGGTGTAGCCTAGACCTTTTTTGCTTCCGTTTTTTGTGTCATGACAAAAAATGAAGTCAGGTTTGGGCGGATAGCCCAATTGATAAAACTATTAGGACAACTTTGGTTTGCTACTCATCTTTTCATTTTTTTTTTTTTATTAAAACATAAGCACATCTTCTTCCTTTATGAATTGTTGAATTTCAAACTTGTGACCTTCCGCATCATCAAAGAAGAAAGAGCGAAGTGGAATGCTTTCAAAGTGCTTCATTTCGGTTAAATTATACACGTTTAATTGTCCAACTCTTTTGTATTCTTCATCTACATTGTTGGTAGTTAATGAGAACAAGGTGCTACCTGCTACATCAGTACTGTCTTTTTCTTCTACTATACCCAAAAAAGCTTTTTCATTAACCTGATAAACACGCGCAAAGCCTTGATCCATGACTAAGTCTAATTGCAGTGTGTTCTCCATGAAGTCAATGCCGTACTTGAAATCTTTATAATACAAGAAGGTAATGGATGATGAATATTTCATGTTTTTTTCCTTTTCTGTTTTTTGAGTGCAGCAAGTCATAATTGTGATAAATACAATTAATAGTATTTGAGGTTTTGTTTTCATTACATCATATGTTTTCGTTCAAAGCCTAACAAAGTACAGGAATAGTAGTTAAATTAACTCTTGCACTTTATCTTATCTGAATTGCTTGGGTTTCATATTTAGCATGGCGTTATCTGCTATTTCTAATACCCTCTTTTGTCTTGTCTCTTTTCGTTTAGCAGAAACAACCCAGTATAATAAACCCTTTTTTACCGATTTACTCAAACCCTTAAAGTATTGCGCTGCGCCATCATGTTTTTCCAGTTCATCTTCTAAATCTTGTGGAACAACCAATGCTTCAATTTCATCTAAAATAGTCCACGAACCATTTTCTTTGGCAATTTCAATGCTCTTAAAACCTGCTTCTTGCATAAGGCCTTGGTCAATTAAGGTAAGCACTTTGTCCTTATTTATCTTCGACCAATTACTCTTTGCTTTTCGTTTGCTAAAATATTGTTTGAATTTCTCACTGTCAATGCTCTTTTTAACGCTATCAATCCAACCAAAACAAAGTGCTTCATCAACCGACTCACTCCAGCTCATATTATGACTGGGAGAGCTTTTCTTATGAAAAATAACCCATACGGCTTCTTTTTTATCGTGGTTCAACTCCAGCCATTTTCTCCACTCATTTTGGTTAGCAGGCCTAAAGGTCTCAATATCTGTCATATGGAAGTTTCTGTTTTTATGGATTGGGTCTGTTTAATGAGCTTTTAAAACACAATTGTTTCAAACGAAAAAGTAGCCAAAACTACGTTTTTACAGTAAGCCTTCAAATATTAATTTGCCGATGCATTCTCTATGTATTCTTTCGGACTCACACCCACCTTCTTTTTGAACAGTCGAGAAAAATACTGCGGATATTCAAAGCCTAGCTTGTAGGCTGTTTCTGAAATAGAGGCATGGGGAGCCAGCAAAAGATTCTTTGCTTCTTCAACTAAATACAAGTTAATTTGGTCAACAGCTGTTTTTCCTGTTTCAGCTTTAATGGTGTCGCGCATGTACCTATGACTCACACCTAACTGGTTTGCCAACCATTCAACCGTTGGTATTCCTTTTTCTTCTAATTGATCCGATTCAAAATACACATCCAGTATTTCCTTAAAACGTGTAAAGAGTGCCTTATTAATGTCTTTTCGGTTCAGGAACTGACGCTTGTAAAAGCGGTCGGCATATTTTAGCAAGGCTTCCAAATGGGTTAGAATAATTTCCTTACTAAACTCATCCTGGTTGTTCTGATATTCTGCTTCGATGTTTTTTAAAATTGACTTTATGGTAAGCTCTTCCTTCGGACTTAGGTGCAACGCTTCATTTACATTGTAGTTGAAGAAATTATATTTCTTAATACGCTTCTGAATATCGAGCCCCCGAATAAAATCTTCGTGAAAAGCGATAAACCACGATTCGGAACTAATAACAATATCTTTAACGGTATAGGTTTGATTGGGTGCCGAAAACAATAATGTTCCAGTTTCGCAATCGTACTTTGTGCGGCCATAAAGTATTTCGCCCGAAACAATGTTCTTTAAACTGATGATGTAAAACTGGTTGGTATAACTCACTTCTTTGTTTGAAGAAACACAATTTTGTACTTCATCAGCATTCATGCTTTTATGCCCGATGCTAAAAAGAGGATTCTCAGGATCAGGTAAGTTCTGCGCCCGATTAAATTCCGTTATATTATTAAAAATGATAGCTTCCATTATTAGCAATTTATTCTTGTTTCTCAGCTTCAATTAACTGCTTGTTGTAATTCTCAATTCTTGCAGAGGCGGTACCATCAATCAACAATATAACTACTAACATAGCAATGCTTGTTATCAAACCTGCCCGCCAACCCGAAGAGTTAACAAAGATTATTACAATGGCGCAAATGGCAATAATAATAGGAATAGCTGTAAAAACTATGTTTTTGTATTCTTTTTATTGTGGCATCGGCACGTTCTAACTCCGATTGAACAAAGGCTGGTGCATCGGCATGATAAGCTTTCTCAAATTGTGAAACTCTGGCTTTATTGGTAAAGAATAAGCCAAAGCCAATTATCATGAGCATAACACCAGCTACCAATGTGGGTATAATATAGGCTTTGGCCATGTCGGTTTTACCCAGTTGCCAAAAACCAATACTTGCGGCTACAAATAAAATTCCAAATACTATGAAAAAAGGTGTTGAAAACAATTCGGCTTTTGCCCAATCGCTTGCTGATTTTAGTATATCCATGGTCTTGTGCTTTTTAATAATTCAGTAATTTACAAATTCCATTTTACACCCGTTTCTTTTTCCGATAAATCCCACAACTTCTTGGCTACTTTTTTATTCTTTGCATGTGGTTCTAATTTACATTCGCCAACTGGACCCTTAAAATAACCGTATCCTGTAGGACCATAAAAACCATTTTCATCCAGATTAACTTCAGTGGCGCACATCAATTCCGGATAAGCACCTTTCTCAGCCGATTGTACCAATGGAGACAATTTCATCAGTTGCCATACGAAACGAGTCATTAAGCTACCGCTGGTTTTGATCAATGATGTTCTGGAAGCGCCCGGGTGACAGGCATATGCTTTAACTTCTGTTTTTCCTGCTTCTTTCAATCTATCCTGTAGTTCGTATATCGACATTATCTGTGCCAACTTACTTTGGCTATATACACCATTAGGACTATAGTTCTTATCCCAGTTCATATCATCGAACTGTATGGTTCTAAGCCCTAAATTATAACCCATGCTACCAACTGTCACAATACGTCCTTTAGATTCAGCAATGCGTGGGTAAAGCAGTGTTTGAAGCAAGAAGTTACCATAGTGGTTTACACCCAACTGACTTTCAAAGCCGTCAACGGTAAAGGTTTGTTTGGGCACTTGTGCAATGGCGGCGTTTAATATCAATGCATCTATTTTAGTATACATTTTAAGTACTTCTTCTGCTGCCGCTTTTACGGAGGCTTGTTCTGCCAAATCCATTCTTATGTAGGATACATCAATAGTATTTCCAAGCTTTTGTTTCAATTCTGCAATGGTATCTTCCGATTTTTTTGAGTTGCGATTTAACATCACCACTTTTGCTCCCTTTGAAAGCAATATGCGCGCTGCTTCAAATCCTGTACCACTTGTTGTTCCGGTAATAACAAATGTTTTGCCTTTCTGCGATTTCATTAACTCTGGTGTCCATCCCTTTTTTTCAAATGTGTTTTTAGTAGTCATAATTCAAAGCTTTTCGTTTTATAAATTATCATGCTACAAAGATCATCTATGAATGGCCTTTAGTACTTAAACATTTTGGCAGAAGATGTATACTTTTCTGCATGAGCCGGACTTGCTGATAATACTTCAAGTATGAAGTTAATAAAATTGGCTAGGGTGTGTCAAGTCTGGCCTTAGTTGCTTGTGGAGAAGTGATTCTCAATTTCTTTGGGCAGTTTTAATAGTACTTATTAATTCCACCAAACCCTTTAATGAGTTTATTCTCTTTTGTTTTGTGAAAGAAATTCTGAAGACGTTTTTCAAATTCCTCAGGTCTTTTTCTTGCGCTATCGATATAGGCAATCCTTATTCGTTTATAGGGTTCCGAAAAGTTTTGATAGTTTTCCCAAACAGTCTTATCCATCTTAAGCAGTTTAAGTATGTCTTTCGGAAACTTAAATTCTGCTTGAATTATTTTTTGTATATCATTCCTTATTGAGTCGTGAATCAAGTTGTTTTCAAAGAGCCATTTCAGGCGTTCGATGTTAGGTTGTGAGAAGGAAGTGTTTTTTCTTCGTTTACAAAATCGTTGAATGCTAGTATCATCGTTTAACGATTTAACAGTGCTGTCAATCCATCCAAAGCAGAGAGCTTCTTCCACCGCATCATTATACATAATTCGTTTTTTACCTGTCTTCTTTAATGGATACTCCAACCAAACATCATCGGCACTTTCAAAATTGGTTGAGAGCCACTTTCTCCATTCTTTTCTATCGATAAAATATTTACAGGTTATTTCACTCATCTTTTAGCAACTACAAATATTTTTAATGTAGATGGCAGATTAAGTCGATGAGCTCTTAAGTCGTATCCGGCACCTAATATAACATACTGTTCTACCTCATTGGCCGTGCTTTTTTCGAGAAGGTCATCTATGAAGCGAGTTCGTGAAATTAAATGTTCGTGAAAACCTGCTGCGAACTTTTGAGTTATCCAAACACTCAACTTATGTCCCATAAGTTTGATTATACCTGCCCCAAGCACAAATTTTTCAGCATAAGGGTCATATATAACACGTTTATCAGCTTTAGCGAGCGATTCAATCAAACGCTGTTTCGCAACCCCTTGGGCAGTACCATCTTTTCTAAATATCGAGTCACTCATGTTTGCGTTTGTTTGATTTGTTAAAGGTTTCAATAAAAATACTTTTTATTCTTCATACCAGTGTGCATTTTGTGCCTTTTAAGTTTCTACAGTATAAATCAGTTTGTGAGCTGATTATTTATTCCTAAATATATAGCTTTCGAATGAGCATTTTACGCTTTTTAAACCTTTTAATATTAGAGAATACTTTTTAGTGAAATAACAAATTTCTAAAAAAAATACATGTAAAAAACCGCAAAGCTTGCGCCCCGCGGTTCCTGTTGAATTGATTGATGTTTAATGAAGTTCTAAAGTTTCAAAATTGAGTAAGAAACATTAGTATGCAAACCGACATCAGCCAGTGATCCAAAAAACAGGATTGAAATGACGTTTAAAAATTGTTTTCTGTTTGAACCCTTTTGAGGAACGAGAAAGGGTGAGTTTAAAACAATTTCAGTCATGAAACCTAGTTTTTTGAGTGAAGTGGATGCAGTCGGCGGACTTTTTATTTACTTTTTTGACTGTAGAAAAAAGTAAAAGCCTCCACGGCTCGAGCAATTCTGACCTTAGAGATCGCCCTATTGCTATAAGAAAGGGAGTAACCGAAAGTTGACTTCAATAAAAAGTTATACAAAAAAACCGCAAAGCTTGCGCCCCGCGGTTCCTGTTGAATTGATTGAAAATTTATTTCACATCAACGTTATATCCTTTTACTTTCAACTCTAATTCATCACTATTCGTATTAGTGCCAGGTGTATACTTTACAACTCGCGTTTCGCCTGGAAGAAGAGAAAGGTAATTGTCGCTCCAAAAGGCTGGCAATAACGTCAGCTTACTTTCTTTATCAACAAAGGCCAACTCAATTAAAAAGGCCAGTTTATCCGATTGGTTTGTAAGCGTAACTTCTGCTTCACCCTTATCATTGATGAAGTTATTTGAAACACTTACTTCCGCACGTGGTAAGGTGCGCAGCTCACTTAGGTCTGCAAAGCTTTTATTCGGTGTATGAATCCAGGTGGTCTTATCCCAATCCATCACATCTTTCTTGTTCGACAACCAATAGAAGTTACGACTGATTTCTTTTTCACTTTCATCGTTTAATGTTAAAGCCACAAAGTAAAGTGATGTTAGGTTTTTAATTTCAGGTAATTCAAATACCAAAGCAGAGCTGTTAGCTGTAACATCACAACTTACTTCCTTGCTAAATACCTCCTTGCTATTTGAATCCAGAATCTGAATGTTTGCCTTTAAACCATCAAAAGCTTTCAGGTGATCGTTGTTGATGTAAATGTTATTGTCACCATAATTGTAAATCAGGTTGAGTGGCTGATTGGCTGCTCGTGTACCATAAAAGGCACCATTGGGCATCATGTACCAATCGTACAACTGCCAAAATGTTTCAGGCCAGGCTGAGTTCAACATCCACTGCACCACACCCGTTGCTTCATCGTGTTTATTAACCGAGAAAGCCTCGAACATAGCGCGCATCGCTTCATAGTTATTGGCCTGTGCCAATAGGGCAAAATCTTCAATGTTATTGCTTTCGCCATAACGGCCATTGAAGGCAGTTAAATAACGATCGAGTGTGTGGAAGGAATGACGCCCATTGTGATACATCCACATCTCATTGGTAGGAGGCCATAGGGCATCTTCCGGAATCATCTTTTTGATGCTTTCCAAAGGTGGTACTTGTGCACCCGGTCCTGTTTCTGTATTAAAGCCATAGGCTCCACCAAATTCTTTATCGATGTACCAATAGTTAGGTGTGACGTAGGAGTAGGGGCCACGCATTTTAACGCCTGCTTCTCCTGTAATCTCACTTATCTCTGGTTCAGGGTTGCCAATCACATGGCCACGACAAGTTGACAATATCGGACGAGTGCCATCGTACTTGGTCAATATATCATGCATCTTGGTTTCTACTTCAGGGCTCACCATACGGTCGCTACCCAATACCCATAAAAACACACTTGGGTGGTTACGTAACCAGATGGCTTGATCCTGATAACCCTTGGTTTGAACCCGAATGTCATCTGGCGTTTCAATGTTCATGTAACGCTGTTCCTTACGGCCAGTGTACGATTCCCATTCCCACTCACAGCTCCAACCAATCAATATGAGTATACCGTTTTCATCAGCCTTGTCATAAATGGTTTTGTTCTTGCCCCAGAAGCCTTCCAGACGGATAGAATTCATATTCATGTGTTTCACATAGTCGAGCTGGGCAGCCACTTTTTCATCCGAGTCGCCAAGGAATAAATCATCAACCCATCCGCCCGAACGTAACATCACTTTCTCGCCGTTTATCTTCCAGCCCTTATGACCATCAGCGGTCTTAAACTCTTCTAACTCACGTATACCGAAACGAACGGATTGCTCATCGCTTTTTTTGCCATCAACAAAGAGTTCCAGATCCAGTGTGTATAAGTTTGGCTCACCCATATTGTTGGGCCACCATAGCTTTGGCTTGTTGATGAGTAATTCTTTGACAGTGCTCTCATCCAGATTAGCATTTAATTGACTGTTGGCTTCAATGGTATATGATTGACTGAAGTTGATGTCTCCGATACGTCCCACAAGCTTTGCTGAAATGGCTTTATCCGTATTATTCTTTAATACTGAACTAATCGACAGACTTGCCTTATTTAGTGTTTCAGTATCTACATCTGTTTTTACGTATACTTCGTCTAGCGAAGCTGCTCCTGATAACTTAAGACTAACACCACGCCATAGGCCCATATTACGATCCGGTGCAGGTGGGTTCCAATCAACAAAACCAATGGTTAAGTCCCCATACTTCATCGGGATAATCTCAATGGCCAGTGTGTTTACACCTTTAATTAGATGCTTTTTCACTTCCAGATCGAACATGTTAAAGGCACCTTCTATTTGCTTTGAATCAGCAATAAGTTTACCGTTAAGCCAAATATTAGCCTTGTAGTTAAGTCCTTCGAAAATCAAACGAGCACTCTGGTAGCTGACTTCATCTAACGTAAATGTTTTACGATACCACCATGGGCACTGAAATTGTTTGCTATCAATTTTGTCAAGGTTCTTACCCATAAAGATGTCAGGATACTTACCGCTTTCAACCAGTGCATTCATTACCGTTGATGGAACCGATGTACTAATCCATCCTTCTGTTTGGTAGTTGACTGTTGAAATTTGTTCGCCCTTATCAGTGGCCACTTCCGACGACTGAATTTGCCAATCATCGTTGAGCGATTGTTTAAATGTGCCTTGCGATTGGACACAACTCGTGCTGAGCATCATGGTAATGCAGAACATTACCGTGCTTAAAATTTTAGATTTCATGTTTGTAATACTTTAGGTTTATCTCTTATATCAATTGAAATTTTTCTATTGCCAATTAAATAATTTTATACATCATGCTAATTACCGACATCAGCCAATGAGCCAAAAAAACAATTACTATCATAAATGACTCCTATCTTCGGACTATGGACTATCGGACTAATTTGTTTTACTCTCCAAGTAATTTATAATTGAGCTTTTCGAAAACTTGTTTGCTGTACATACGACCAATGGGTAATTCCTTATTGTGTATTTCAATGCTGTTGGCCGAGAACCCACTGATGTGTTTAATGCCTATGATGAAAGAGCGATGAATGCGTATGAAATCAGTCGTATTCAAATTCTCTTCCAAGGTGTTAAGTGCGTATTTAGCCACAATCTCTTTATTGTTGGTCACTATCTTCACATAGTCCTTTAAGCTTTCGATGTAATGAATATCATTCAACAATACCTTATGCACCTTCTTGTTGCCCTTTACAAAAATGTGTTTTTCATCATTTTCCAAAGGAGTAGAACTGCTCACTGGTACACTTCGTTGGTTGATGTATTTATTAACAGCTTTCAGAAAACGATCGAAGGGAATCGGTTTCAGTAAATAATCGATGGCATTTAGTTCATAGCCTTCTATGGCATAATCGCGATAAGCCGTTGTAAAGATTACTGCAGGCGGGTGTTGCAGTGTTTTTACCAGATCGATACCACTAATGCCCGGCATCTTAATGTCGAGAAAGATTAAATCAACTTCCATGGTTTTTAGCATGGTAAAAGCATCGGCAGCACGGTTACATGTGCCTACCACTTCTAACAAATCAATGTTGTCGATGTGTTTCTGAATCACTTTTATGGCAAGTGGTTCATCGTCTATTATGAGGCATTTTGATATCATCGTATAATTGGGTTCCAGTAAAGTTTCAGACTTAATTTAAATGTAAGGTTCTCCTTTTTGATCTCCAGTTTGTAGGCATTTTTATACAAAAGTTCCAAACGTTTCTTAATGTTGCTGATGCCTATACCATCGTTGTGCACTTTATTTTTGTCGGCCTCTGGTATCGAGTTTTCAGCATAAAAGTCCAAATGGGTTTCATAGCTTTTGATACGGACGTTGATATAAGCTTCGTCCTCACTTTTATCTACCCCATGCTTAAAACAATTCTCGATGATAGGTAATAATAGGAGTGGAGCAATATTTTGGTTGAGGTTGTTGGCATCTATGTCAAGTTTAATACTAACTATATCTGCATTGTGTCTGATTTTTTGCAAACTCATATAGTTCTCGATAAACTCCATCTCCTTATTGAAATTTACATAGTCCACATTGCAATCGTATAGCGTATAGTTAAGCAATTGACTCAATTTAATAACAACATTAGGTGCTTCGTCCGATTTAATCAGTGTTAAAGAGTAAAGGTTATTAAGTGTATTGAATAGGAAATGTGGATGAATCTGTGTCTTTAGAAAATTGAGCTCGGCCTGATGCTTTTCATTTAGTAATTGTTGTTTCTTGCTCTGATCGATGTACCATGTTTTAAACAACTTGATAATAACCGCCATGGTAGCGATGATGTAGTTGACTAATATGGTTGTTAGCAACTGTCCAAGATCGAGTAGTGGCTGGGTTGTTGAAGGGGCTATCTCTATAAAATAGATGCTGCTCCAAATGAGCCAGCCATACACCAAGGCATGAATGGCACAAAGGCCAAAGAAAGCAAAGTATCTTTTCTTGAGCAGAAACTGTGGCAATAAGTAATAAATCAACGAATACACGCCTAGCATGCGCAGCGGTAACAGTAGGAGGTTGGTAATTAACTCACCTCTATAATTGTCCTGGTATTCGCCATAGGTTATTACATAGAACAGGTAGACAAAGACCCAAAACAGGACGTGCCAGAGTAGGCGGTTTCTAAATATGAAGAGGTTTCTGCTCATGCATTTTATTAATTGATCCTAAATGTATTTTAATCTAACATTATCTGCAAGGCGCATCTATCAAATGATCTTAAAAAGCGACAGATATATGATTTCGAAGGATGGAATACAGATGTCCTTAGTAATATGGCTTATAACTGTTGATAATAGCTTTTGGTAGATCTTGTAATTAAGCCTCATATGCTGTAGATATATTTACAAGCAATAAGTCTAATCAAATCCCAAATTTTACATTTATGAATACTACTAGTAAACGTTTATTTTCCCTCGATGCCTTTCGTGGCTTATGCATGTTAGGTATGTTGTTGGTTGATTATCCTGGCGACTGGGGCAATAAATACAAACCACTCATTCATGCCAGTTGGAATGGCTTTACTTTGGCCGATCTTATATTCCCATCCTTCCTATTTATTGTTGGTGTGGCCATGATTTTTTCCTTGCAAAAAAGAGTGCAGAATGGCGATAGTCATGCTAAGATCATGAAACATGTAGCTAAGCGAGCTATCATCCTTATTCTCCTAGGTTGGCTGAGCAATGCCTTTTTGGATAGTCAACCCATTTATAGCTTAAAGACTTTACGTATAATGGGCGTTCTTCAACGCATTGCCTTGGTATATGTTATCTGTTCATTTCTGTTTTTAAAGCTCAATGTCAAACAGTTGTTATGGACTGGCATTGGAATGTTAATAGCCTTTTGGGGTATTTCTACATTGATTCCTGTGCCAGGTTATGGCATGCCCAACCTTAATGTCTTGCCTGCCGATGGCATTGCTAACCTTTCTGTTTGGATTGATTCCGTTGTGCTCGAAGGCCATGTGGCAGAATGGAACAAACCATTCGACAATGAAGGTATACTCGGAACGATACCTGCAGTAGTCACGTGTTTACTGGGAATGCTGGTTGGCCTATTACTTAAATCAGATAAAGATGGAGCCACTAAAACAGCTTGGTTATTCTTGAGTGGATGTGCCTTGTTAGCCATTGCATCTGTTTGGAATGTATGGTATCCAATTAATAAGTTGTTATGGTCCAGTACCTTTGTTTTATATTCAGGTGGATGGTCTTTGTTAATCCTTGCCGCCTTCTATTGGTTGATTGATGTGCAGGGATATACGCGCTGGAGCAGACCGTTTCAAATACTTGGCAAGAATGCTGTATTAGTGTTTACAGCTGCTCTGTGTTTTCAAGGCGCTTTCTGGCGTATTCAAATACCTTATGAGGGAGCCGAAACAGCATTGCGCTGGGCGGTCTATTCCAAGTTCTATGCACCACTATTTACCGATCCATTAAAAAGCTCCATCCTCTACACTTTCACAGTGATTTTGTTTTGGTACGGTGTATCTTATATCCTAGATAAAAAGAAGATATATTTAAGAGCATAATCGTCTTATTTTTGATAGATCCTATATCAAAAAGAAGGAACGCCCCTTGATGTCAAACTCAAGGGGCGTTCTGTAATAATGTGATTATTCGGTAGCTTTCACTGAATGTCCGAAAAATTGTTGCAACTTCAAACCTTGTGCTGTGGGCCGAATTCCCCTTTAGGGGCTAGGGGTAAGGCTAAACAGGCAAAAAGTTGGACTCTAAATAACTTCATTTACAACAAATAAAATATACAATAAATCATACCCAGATTAAATCCAGAATGGCATAAAACAGCACCCCATAAGGAATTAGTGAGTTCTTTCATTTTAAAAAACAGAATACTTACACCAAACATGCTCATTACCCAAATCAGTGTAGGAACTAAATAAAAGTCCCAGCTACTATTTACAAACACCAATCCAAAATGAGAAATGTGTGTTAAAGCAAAAGCCATACTATCAATAATAGATGCTTTTTTATCTCCAATTGATTTCGCAAAACTCCCATGAACAATACCTCGAAAAAACAGCTCTTCACCAATCGGACTGAAAGTCATTCCGGTAATCGCCATGATTATAAACATGACTTTTTTATCATGAGCAGCAATACCTTCTGTTATATTATATGATTTACCAATATATGCGTACCAATTTTCATAGGTATTATCAAAGAGGCAAATGCCTACAAAATGCAATAAGACACTAAAAGCAAGACCTGACATCAACGCATATACTAGAAACTTATATTTTGATGTTTTCTTAAGCCCTATTTGATTTAATCCATGTTTGTTAAGAAATATAAAAGGTAGCAAAGCAGAAATAAGCATTACTAAACCAATTAGGCTGTAATTTCCTGTCTCATTTGCTTTAAGAACTAATATGAACCTGGGAATACAGATTATCAATAATAGAAATAGCCCAAATTTCCAATTCAATCTGAATACTCTATTCCAAATTTTTCTTAATCCATTCTCCATATGTGTTACTGTCTATGTTAAGCATTCGATTTAATCACCAGTAGATTTATATCCACTTCCTCACTTTTGATTTATACTTTTTATACTCATCCCCAAATGTCTGTTCCATAATTCGCTCTTCAAACGGAATATAGTAATTATTTGTTATTACAATAAAAAGTAAACAGCCAATAATAGGAAGAACTGTTCCTAAAAGAACCCAAAGCCCAAATAAACTAATTGTAAAGCCAAGATAAATGGGATTCCTGCTATATTTAAAAAGTCCAGTGCTTACAAGTTTTCCTGGGACTTTAAATGTGTGTATTTCTGTGTTAATCTTTTCAAACCCTTTTCTTACAACTACTGTCATTAGGAATCCAAATATCAAAAATACTATACCAATGTAATTAAACGGTTCTTGAATAATTTCTTTAAAAACGAATAGGTTCCTTAGTGCAAGCATAATGATTATGCAGATTAAGAAAAGGAATGGTGGAATTAGTTTTTTCATACTTTAAGTTTTTTGTTTCCTCAAAGCTACTTTGAAGTAATTCCACTTGCATTAACCTAGGTTTATACTTGCATCTTTTTTCTGATTCGACTTAAAGCTATTGGTGTTATTCCAAGATACGAAGCAACCATGTGTTGTTTTACTCTGCTTTCTAAATTCGGATATTCTTCCAGGAATATTTTATACCTGCTTTCTGCATCTAACAATAAAAATTCACGCTCCCGTTTTTCTTTTACTGCATATCCCTTTTCTAAAAGCTTTATTAGTAATGAATTCCATTTGGGCTTGTGTTCTCTCAGTTTTTGCCATTTGTCGTGCGAGATTACCAAGACTTTTGAATCTTCTATTGCTTCGATAAAAAAGAAAGAACTTGTTTTTGAAATCATTGCTGAATAGGAACTAATAAAACTCTTTTCAGGCATAAAAACCTTTGTGAGTTCTTTTCCTTGTTCCGAAATATAAACGTATCGGAATAATCCGCTTAAAACGAATCCAAATTCAGTGGGGATTTGTCCGGCTCTAATAAAATTATCTTTCGCTTTAAAGGACCTTATACTTGATATTTCGATAAATTCAGAAATCTCCGATTCCGTTAAATCAGTAAGTTGTTTTATCGTATTTGTAATTTCTACGGTCATTTTTTATTGCTTCATTTAGCCAGTTGTTTCTATTATCGACCACAACTTAATTATTTTATTTAAATCATAGATATAGACAACTATTAGGGTTTATCATCCAATCTGTAAATCAATAAAACTTTAAATGTCTAATACTGCAATGGTCCCTAATACGTATATAATTGATATAGTTATTCTAAAGTACTTTAGAAACCCTTTATCATGTTCCCATTTGTCAAGTAGTTTTTCATATGTTATTACCTTTTTATATCTAATTATATTAAAGGTCAAGGGTAAAATTGCGATAGAAATAATTAAAACAAGATTAGGATTAGATTTAATATTAGGATTCAAAATCTTTATAATGACTAATATATTTAACCATTGGAGTAAACTTGTAAATACAATACCTGCAAACACGCAATTGCCCGAATAATCGAAAACTCTATCATAAAGTAATGCAATATGATAAAATACGATGTCAAAAAATCTTATAGGGTTCATATGGTAATTTAAATCTTTAGGTTTCTTTTAATTATTAGCAATGTTTTACGTGCGTAGCCTCTTGATGTCAAACTCAAGGGGCGTTCTGTAAAAATATGATTATTCGGTAGCTTTCCCTGAATGTCCGAAAAATTGTTTTCAACTTCAAACCTTGCGCTGTGGGCCGAATTCCCCTTTAGGGGGTAGGGGTGAGTGCTGCAAATAGTTGAACTATAAAAGTTTCTTCTACAAAAGTTCAATTGTCTTTATAATATCTTTCAGTTTATCTAGTTTATTTATGTCTGTAATAGTCCCAATTATTAATATGTCAAAATTATTACAATAAATGACTGCCATACAGTTGTAGGAAATTTGAGAACCCTTTTGACTTTTATAAGTTATTAAATCTGAATTAAGGCTACAGACACTTAAAGTTTCTTTCGAGATTTGTTCTCTAATTGGAAAGTATTTGTTTGCAAAATAATCATATAAATCAGTTTGATTAAATTTTTCAAAATTAGCCTTTTCGCTCCTAACAAGATTCAAGTATGATGCTAGCTCATTATTATCATCTCTTTCTTCAAACCTTAAACTAACAGCGCTTGCACTTACTTCCTTCAGAAATGTCTGATTCGTATCAACTCTGAAACCAATAAGCTTATAGGGATCTAATTTTATTGTTGAATCATATTTCCCATTTAAAACCACATTTCTTAATTCTTCTTTCCTCTCTTTTGTATAACTTGATAATATAGCAATTTGTAAATTATCTTCACCAAAAAGTAGTACACATTCTTCTAATTCTGAAGTGGGATTTTTCACCGTTAATTGAAGAGCTCTATATCCATTGTATTTGAATTCCTTTTCTTCCAAGATACTAAATCCTTGTTGTAGAATTATTCCAACCTGCTGAATTATCCAATCTCTAAAAATAATTGGAACAGCCATCTCTGAAACTTTAATAAATGAAGAGTCCTCTCGAGATTCGTATCCAGAAATTTTATCTGACTTAACAAAATCATGAGGAATTTCAATAAGAACTTTTGTTCCCTCAACTTGGACAAAGTTTTGCCCATAAGTAATACTGCAATGCGTTATTAAAAAAAATAGTAATACTAAGGATAATTTACTCATACTATAAAATCTTATGTCTCATAATTGTAAACAATGGTCTCACTGCATGACGTCGTGAGGAATTTTAACCATATTAACTTTCCATTCCGATAACCTTCGAGAGAGCGGTACCAAAGTTATCGATTGTTTTATCTTTTCAAAAGCCAATTCTAAGATTAGGCAGAGGTCAACTATTCAACCTAAATCCTAAGCACTCATTAACGCCTAATGCTTTATACTAGTGTATTACACTAGTTTTTATTGCTTTTGTTCTAGGGTCAAGAGTCAATGTATTTAACTCTTTAGTAATTTGATATTCCCAACCAATCCCATACTCTTGGATTATAAATCTGTAATAGTTTAATGCATAGGGGTTTGCTGAGTCACCATCTTGAATCTCGTAGCTGTTTATTCTATACCCAATTGTCCCACAAGTATCTTGATAATTATTAATGTCAATAATTTCTTTTGCAAGTCTTTTAAGTTCTTCGGGGCTTTGGTAAAGATTATAGCTATTTAGCAATCTTAAAAGAGTCGAATTGTGCATTAAAACAGTCCGTAGTTCTATATTCTTCTGTTTTAGTATTTCTATTTCGGTGGTCGTATTTTCTTTGCTAAAACTGACATTTGAAAGCAAAAGTCCTATTGAAATACCAATTACAAGAATTGTAACTATTTTCAGATATTTTTGCATTTGAATAATTGATTTATTGAATTTAAGTGAATGCTATGGTTGACTAGGTCAAGTGATTGGTAATCTATGAACCAAACCTTTCAAAGCTCCACTGAGCCAAAGTGCCGTTTTTATTTTATTATTCCTCTAAAAAAATCTTTTGTTTTATCATAAAAGAGAACGCCAACTACATTTTTACCATTTTTGTCTTTCATAATTACAGGATATCCTTCACCTTCATGCTGCAATTGTTTGCGAGCTTTGAGAAACATACTTTGAAATTCATAAGAAAGAAGAAAAGAATAACAAAACCTTTGTGTCCATTCATCAAAGCTTATTTTCTCTATTTCCCAATCTTCACCCTTATAATTAGTTAAAACTATTTGTGAATTGTGTTTGTCAAAATAAAACTCTGAATGAGCAAAAGAGTTCCTTAAAGACGAATGGTAACCCTTTTTAATTACGTTTCCTATTTGTAGTTCCTTACTATCAAAAATTTCTCGTACTTCCTGACGTATAAATTTATGTTTTGTAAAGTCTGGAATTTCAACCTTCCATCCATATTCTTCGGAGTTAGTCATTAATGCAAGGCGTTTTAACTGCCTTAGAAATGGTTTGGACTCCCATATATGAGTATAAATCATTAGTTCCCTAGCGATTTTATCTTCTGAATCTGCAGTTTCATCATCTTCAAATGTATAAGCTTCATTCAGATAGCGAGTTAAGTGATTAATCCTGAAAGCATCTCGGTGTCTATGTTCTGTGTAGTCAATTATATACGGATTAACGTTAGCTCCTTCTAAACTCTCAAGATATTCTGAATGAGCTAAAAATTGAATAAAGTCATTTTCATTTAAAGAATTATTATGCGCAAAAATGAATGAATCTTGTATCGCTTTTTTAACTTCTTTCCAGATGGCAATAAATTCTTTTCGTTTAATCATTGTTTAATTCATTTTAGGTATTCGTACAATAATAACACCCAACTTGTCAACATGCCGTGTCTTATCTATATATCCCATATGGTCGGATAGGTACTAGCCATCTTTTACCATAAGTATTATCTCTTTTAAAACTAAACAAAATAGTAGTAAGGATTAATATGTATTGGCTAATCTAGAACAATTCTACAATATGCTTGGCACACTAAAGTGGTGGTCTTATGAAAGATATTGGCTATTCATGCTAATAAAAAACCGCAAAGCTTAGGCTCTGCGGTTTTTTATTCAAATCTTATCGATCATCTTTTTAATATCAATAGCGTATCTTATTTTTTTTTACTCTTCCGAAATCGTTTTAATGTTATCGGAATAAACACGGTCAATCAATAAATGACGAGGATCAATGGCTGCTTTGGCAGGCAATGTATCCAGAACAAAACTAAAGTTCATTACATCCTGATTAATTAAAACACGTTTCTCCTGATATAACTGCTCTTCATCATCATCAAGGAAGAAACCAATGTCCACCCAGTCGTTCATCGCCAAGCGGTTTTCGTTACCCAAGCTATCGGCTTTAATCTTGTGCGAATTAATTTCCATTGTAACTTCATACTTACCGTTATCCAATTCTTTGTAATTGGCTTCTTTCACACGATTATCGTAGAGTGTAATCTCTTTGAACCAATCGGTAATCAAGTATTGCAACGAATCGGGTACCTGTGGCTCCAAATGATCAAGGAAATCCAATGAGGTTGAATAATAGGGAGCACCCTTGTATTTATACTCATTCAGGTAATCGCGCATGGCTTGGTTCACCTTATCTTCACCTATGTAATCTTGTAAAGCATACAACACGACACTTCCTTTTCGGTAATGGATGTAGCCTTGGTTCTCAACTTTGTATAGCGGCAATTCCTTTTCCAACTCTTGTCCACGACCACGTAAATAGCTATTGTGGTTGTACTTCAAGAATTCGCGCATCTTCATTGGAGTCTCGGCCAATTGCTTCATGGTCATCAGCGCGGAGTACTCCGAGAAGCTCTCACTCATTAAGGTACTGCCTTGCATGTGTGCACCAATTACCTGATGTGCCCACCATTGATGCGCCATTTCATGTGCTATTACTTCATCAACAATGTTGTTGTCGGTATCTTCTCCTTCCAAATCTATGACAAAACCAATGGACTCAGAATACGGCATGGTTCCCGGGAAGGCCTGAGCAAATGTTGAGTAACGCGGAAACTCAATAATACGACATTGCTTATGGTAATAAGGACCAAAATTAGTTGAGTAATACTCCAAAGAGCGTTCAACGGCATCCATCATCATTTCAATATTCTGAGGATGTTTGGCATCATAGTACACTTCAATATCCACATTGTTCCATTTGCGTGTCGCTTTTTCGAAACGCGCTGAAATGAAAGAGTAGAAATTCTGCGAAGGATGATCTACCTTATAATGGTAGTAGTTTCTTCCATCTTCGGTCCATTGTTTCAATAACGAACCTGGTGCAATGGCTGTTTGATCACCTGCAGTTGAAATAACCGTTTCCACATTAATGAAATCAGATCGGCCATCTGTGAGGTAATTGGCCATATGGTATTTGCAGGAATCTTTTGTTAGTGCCGGCATACGGTCCTTAGGAGGTAAATCATGTTTCTTGCGATCATTCTTATCGCTTAATTCGCCAGCCGGATTATATCCAAGACCAGGCAGTACTTCCATGTTGTTCAGGAAGGTACCATTGTTGATAATGCTGGTATTACCGCGCGAGTTGGAGAAACCTAAGGAAATATGCTCCGACCTTACTTCCACTTCAATGGTTTGTTGAGGTTGAAGAGCTGGCTCAAGTTGATAAATCACATAGTCCAGTTCTTCATCATTATGCACCAGTTTTGCATTTGGAATATTCAATTCTGTTTCCCAAAAATCACTAAGGCTAAGATGAAGCGAGTCAATGGCAACATCCGTCTCGTTGGTTAACTTTAGGATGGCTTTGATTTTAGCATCGCGCTTATACGGATAGATATCGATAAAATACTTGGCATCCGTTATTTTCGGCATTGCTACGTGTTCGTACTTCTTGTACTTCGTTTCGTAGTCAACCGCCATTTGCTCCCTCTCATCACTTGTGTCATAGGGATTTAATATTTGCGTGTTATAATAAACAAATCCTGCCACAGCAGCCCATACAACAAAAACGCTCAAGGTGATGTATTTGTAATTTTTCGGAACTTGTTTGTTAGCGGCTACTATTCGGCTTTTTAACGAGCCTAACATACCTCTGTTCCATACAGCTCCGGCAAGTAATAAGGCCAGTATGCTAAGTAATACCCAATAGAGATTAAACCAGAAAGCACCTAATAAGCCTGGGCCAAAGCCATTCATATCAGAATACATCAGTGATGGACCTTCGCCAAGGTGTAACATGGCACTTTCCACATCAAAGATGGATAGCATAATGCTCCAAACAAATATGAGTAAGATAGAAACAAAGTAGCCGATGTATTTATTGTTGACCAATACCTGAATCATGATCATGACACCACTAAAGATGACATAGGCCCAAAGGTTGGTATAAAAGAAATCTAATAGATACACATTCAATTCAATGCGTGTGTAACCATTCAATAATTGGTAAATAACTCCGCAAATAATAAAGAAAACATTAAGTATGCTTGTGGCGGCTATTAGTGATAAAGCTTTAGCAGCAAGCGAAATAAATGAGGTATGTGGAGACGAGTCCATTACTTCATTTATTTTACTGTCTCTGTCGCGCCAAATGAGTTCGCCACTGAAAAATACCAATATAATAAGAAGGAATAGCGAGGTGCTATCAGTAATTGAATCAATTACCTTGTAGGTTAATGGGTACGATTTTAACCCATAATATTCAAAACCTGCAAACAGATCAGTGACCAGCAAAATGGCACTAAAGAGAAACATTATTTTGAAGGTTACGCTTTTAACGATGCTCAAGAAGCTAATTTTGAAAAAGCTTTTTAAGTGCAACCACTCAGTGTGACCATTAAAAGCAAGGTTTAATTCAGGAAGATTAAAATCAACTACTTTCTTTGCCTTACTTGCTTTCTGTTTTTTAAGTTTCTTGTTCTTTTCCTTGAATGAATGTAAGGTATAAGAAACAATAAGTATAAGTATACCTACGCCTGTCCATATTAAGCGGTTGGTAAGCAGAATGCCATTAAAGCCGGGACTTAAGGTATTGCGTTCAACTGCTGTATAGTATTTACTTTCGAGCGAATAAGAATTAATGCCAAACACATCAACTAAACCAGCAATGGTTTCATTATCGATATCTGACATTAGCGTGGATGAAATGATGTATCCAATTATTATCAGAAACGCTCCGGTGAAAGAGATAACCGTACTTTTCCATTTGTTGGCGGTGGCAAAGATGATGGCACCAGCAAAAAACATGTTAGGTAGAATGAATAGGAAATAGTTGTTAATGAACATTTCGGATGAGAACTCCCCAAAGCGTTCAGCTTCAATCCAGCCAAAGGCCGGGGCTGAAATGGTTCCTATATACGATCCTAAAAATATACCTAGTAAAGGAATGGTCGACAAGATTAAGGCTCCAAAGAAACGACCGAAAAAGTAGCCGGCCTTACTCAGTGGAGTGGTAAATAGTATCTCGTTGAAATTGTTTGAATGATCGCGCAGGGCGGCATTGTTAAAGAATGCCGTGGCCACTAATAATCCAAAAATAGATAGTATGGATGTGAAAATGGCTAGAGTGTATGGTGAATTGCGGTGCACATTACCCACCGATCCGCCAATCATAACATTATCACTCGCCGTAGCTCCAAACACAAGTAGCGTGAAAAGAGCCAGGAATATATACACCATGGGTTGTTTCAGGGTGTATTTTATTTCGGTAAAAAAGAATGTCTTAAACATAGTTAATCGTTTGGGTGGTTAAACAAGTACATTGGCCGTGTTAATCTTCGAGAAGAAGACATCTTCCAAATTAGGATTCACTTGTTCAAAACCATTTTCAGGATGCTCATCGCTGAAGACATGAATGAGTGGCTGACCACCCACCATTTTATTTGATATGATGGAATACTTACGGGCGTAATCTTCCAAATCGGTTCGTGTTACTATCTTCTGATAAACCTTACCATTTATGCTGTCAATGGCATTCTGCGGTGTATCCTGAAATACGATCTGTCCCAGATTCATGATGGCCATTTTGGTGCATAGTTCACGCACATCATCAACAATATGGGTTGATAAAATTACAATGACCTCTTCACCTACATCAGCCAGTAGGTTATGAAAGCGGTTACGCTCGCCTGGATCTAAACCCGCGGTAGGTTCATCCACAATAATCAATTTAGGATTACCAATTAAGGCTTGAGCAATACCAACACGTTGCTTCATTCCACCTGAGAATCCTTTAACGTGTTTGTTCTTAATGTCGTATAGGTTAACCTTGTTTAGTAGATAGGCTACCAAGTCTTTTCTTTCTCCTTTATTGGTGATCCCCTTAAGTACGGCAATGTGGTTTAATAACTGTTCTGCCGTAATACGCGGATATACGCCAAACTCCTGTGGTAGATAACCGAGTACCTTACGCAATTCGCCTGGTTGTTTAAATATATCAATATCATCTAAGGTAGCTGTACCTGTATCTGCTTCTTGAAGCGAAGCAAGTGTACGCATCAAGGTAGACTTACCAGCGCCATTTGGGCCTAAGAGACCAAACATGCCGTTTGATAATTCCAGATTAACGTTATCCAGCGCTTTTACACCATTGGGGTAGGTTTTTGATAGGTTCGTGATCTTTAATGTACTCATAGTGGGTTAAGTGTTTTATTGATAATTGTATTGGTGCTTGTGTAACAAATATAGTTAAATCTTGATAGTGTAATACTTATTCATCTTTTATTGTTTGTATTTATAAATCGTAAATCGTGTATTTTATTTTACTTTGTTTAGAGTGTTTTCTAATAAGTTGAACTAAAATCATTATACCTCAGATAATTCAACTCAGTTTGGGACTATATAAAAGAATCTAACTACTGCCTTCCGACTATATACTGACAAACTATCTTAATATATAAATGTTTGATTTGTTCTTTAGGTTGCCTTCTGCCAAGTTTTTTTAATTTTGTCGCAGTCAAATTGCTGTGCTAATGCAGTTGTTAGGGCGAAAATAAACACTTTCCAATGAAGATACTTCTGAATTGCCTACCTCCTACAGATGTTAATAGTCCTACTATTTCGCTGTCTATCCTTAAGAAGTTCATGAATAATAATGGCTTTGAGACCATAATTAAGTACTGGAATTTTTCATTATCACTTATGGCGGAACATACCGATAGTGAAGATACTGAAATACGACTCATTCCATTTTTGTCAATTCTTAACGATAAACAAAATAATCTCGTAGGCAATGCACGCATTATTTCGCAACTCCAGCTCTTAAAGCCTGAATATAAGATAGAGGGGCCTGGTTATTATTCTGAATTACTCGACGAGTTGAAACAGGGTGTGTACACAGTAATTCGGGATGAAATAAGTAAGATTGATTTTAGTGAAATTTCACTATTTGGTATAAGTGCCAAGTACAATCAATGGATTCCAGGCATGATTCTGGCTGAAGAGATTAAAAGAGTGGCTCCGCATTTAAAAATTATAGTAGGCGGATTTGGCAGCAAAGGTGTTGCCGAGGAGGCCATGAAGCTTTGTCCACATTTTGATTATGGAACCTGGGGAGAGGGAGAATATCCATTGTTAGAATTAGCAAAACAATTAGATAGTAATACGCTTGATTTAAGTACGGTGCCTCGTTTGATTTATCGCGAGGGCGAACGGCTTATTCAATCAGAACTCATAAAGAGTCAGTATCTCGATTTTAAGAATTACATCTACCCCGATTACGATGATTTTGTAAACACCTTTCCCGATGATGAGGATAAGGATTTGATTAGCATCCCAATAAATTCGATAAGATCATGTCATTGGCGAAAGTGTAAGTTTTGTGACTTTAACCAAGGTTATAAATTGCGGGCCAGAACACCTGAGTGTGTTGTAAAGGAGATAGAAGAGCTAAGGCAACAATACGGATTTACAACTTTTACCTTTGTTGATAGCGATACCTTTGGTAATCTGACTCATTTCGAGAAGTTGTTGGATTTACTTATCGACCTACGATATCGCACTGAAGAAGATTATTCTTTTTGGGCAGAGCTGATACCAAATAATCAATACAATGCCGACTTAATGCAAAAGATGGCCATTGCCGGATTTAAAAACCTGTTTATTGGTTACGATGGTTTATCGGATGCTCTATTAAGCAAGATGAATAAGAGCAATACCTTTTCTGATAATGTGTTCTTTGTCAAATATTCCTTAAAGAACGGTATCGCGCCAGTTGTGAATGTAATTAAGCACATACCCGACGAAACTGAGGCAGATGTGCAAGAGTGCATAGATAACCTGCATTACTTGCGCTTCTTTTACAAGGATCCTGTGGTTGAGTTCACGCACATCTATGTCGATTTGGTTTTGTCTTCCATGTCGAAGTATTATTCGATGTTATCGGAAGAGGAAAGAGAAACCTACAATACTGACGATTTAAGCTATATGTTGCCTGCTGAGTATTCTAATCATGAGGATAGATTTCACCTTTTTAGATTTAAAAAGGATAAGCCTGCCAACGAACGAGAGTGGAAGAAGTTAGTAGAGGTGGAGGAGTATTACAAGCAAAACAAGTTTAGTTATAAGATTCAAGAATTGAATGGTATATGTTATTATACCGAGTATTGTAACGACGAGGAGATAGAAAACATTGTTTTTGGTGAGCCCGAATATGCATTTATTCTGAAAGCAACGGAAAAATGCGTTCGAACATTCTCGGAACTTTTAACAGATATTCAGGTGCCCCATCCTTTGGTAACAGAGGAACGTTTGAAAGAATTATTAAGCCATTTAAAAGCGAGTTATCTTATTTATTGTAATGCCGAATATTCCAATATTATCTCGCTTATACATTTATAAAAGCCAATTTTATTATCCAATCGGTATTATTACATTAGTGGCTCAATGCATTGTTATACATGATTGATTATTACAAGATATTAGGCATTACTCAGAATGCTACCCTGGATCAGATTAAAAAAGCCTATCGTTCAAAGGCTAAAATGTATCATCCTGATATAAACAAGTCAGATGATGCGCACGACAAGTTTATATTGCTGAACGAGGCATATGAATACTTCGTCAAGTTAAAAGATCCGAAAAGGCAGAAGCAACGTACAACAAATACCAAAGCGAATAACGAGGAATTCTGGAATGAGTGGCAACAACGAGAAAAACAAAAGGCAAGACAACGTGCCCAGGCCTATGCTAAAATGCGTTACGAAGCTTATATAAAATCTGACGTATACCGAACTGCCGAAGTGGTAAATTCTATTGTAGATTTTTTTGGGGGAGTGTTTATATTACTTTTTGTGATTGGCTTACCCATTATGTTGTTTGTTCAATATGGAGCGGTAACGCTTTTAGTAAGTGCCATTCTAATTTTGCCCACTTCACCTTTATGGCTTCGGTTTTTATTCCGAACCTTTAATAAGGATGCTATTAATTCCTTTTTTAGAATCCGTAATGCCAGCTTGCGAACTAAAATAATGCGTTTAATACTGTTTGTAGCTATCAATATTTGGCTATTTTTCACTTTTACTTTAAATACACTGGTTGAGTTAAAGGTGTTGGGAGGTGCTTTTGCACTGTCTTTTGTACTAGCTTTAGTGGCTTCCAGACTGGTGAAATCCTTGTACTACAGATACCTATTATTTGCGTTGGTAGCTCCCTTACTTATTAATCTGTTTTTTGTAATAAATTTTAGTTTCTCTTCATCGCCCCAAATAAACTCGTATTACTACACATACTCTTATAATGGTAATACCACATTTACAAGTATTCATCTGGAAGATGGACAATACGATAACTATAAAGGGATTCGCTATTTTACTGATTTCAGACCTTTCATAGCTAAGTCGTGTGTCACCTATACCATTGAAGATGGTTTGTTTGGTATAAAGGTGGTGAAGGATGTGTTGGCAACTTATCAAATGGTAGAGTAGATATCGGTTGGTCAATATTTCTTGTTTTTAAGGAAGTGATTTGTTTATTATAGTTTTATGATCTATGTCTATCTTAAATAATGCTTTTCGCTTCAGGTAAAGTAAACCAGAAGGTTGTACCAGCTTCTTGACTGGAGTTCACACCGATTTGTCCGCCGTGCGATTCAATGGCCATAGTGCAATAGGTGAGACCTATACCTGTCGAGTGCATTTTAGTTTTGGCATGAGCTTTAACCTGAGCAAAGCGATTAAAAATATGCTTTTGTTGTTCCTCGGATATAAATGAACCAATGTTGTGCACTGATACTTTTAATAAGTCACTATTCGATATTGTAGCTTTAATAGTTACCGTTTCGCTTGGTGATGAGAACTTAACAGCATTTGATAAGATGTTGGAGAATACCCTGCGTAAAACCATGGCATCTGAATTAACTTCAATTTTATTTTCGACTTGTACATCAAAACTTAGCTCGTTCATTCTTGCCAAGAATCCCACTTCTTCGATGGCACCATTAACGATCCCATGTATGTCTTTATATTCCTTATGAAGCATCAAGTCAATGCTTTCATTTCGATATACATCTAAAGTGTTTTCAATCATGCTGAGCATGCGCAGCGATAAATGTTTAATCAATTCATCTTTTTCATCCAATTCAGATAAAATATCAATATTTACTAAGGTTGACAGTGGGTTTTTAAGATCATGAATAACCATGTTAGTCATATCTTCCTTAAACTGCGATAATTGTTCCAGCGATTTATTGGTATTAATGAGCTCCTCTTTCTGCTTATTAATTTCAAGGTTTTTGGCGCGTAGTTGGCGATTTGTCTTTTTCTTTTCAATAGAACTTCTCCAAATACTTACCACTAAAAGTAACATGAATAGAAACCCAACAATAAAAGTGTTTCTAAAAGCTTTCTGTTTTTTTAGTTCTGCCTCTTGAAGTCGATCTTTTTTGTCTTGTTCACGTTTAGCTATGGCTTTCTCTTTTGCCGATTTATACTCGTATTCTAAGTTACTAATTCGTCTTATGTTTTCTTTATTAAACAAGCTATCGCTCATTGTTTTAAATGCTATATGAGCGCCAAGCGCTTCCTTGTAAAGTCCTAAGCGTTCACTAGTTTTGGCAAGCATTTTAGCGCTTTCACTAATGAGTTGTATGTCATCCAATTCTGTTGCCATCAGATAGGCTTTTTTGCTATAGAGATAAGCTTCTGTGTGTTTGTTCTGCTTATCGTAAATAGTGGAAATACCTATGTAGCTACTAATTTCTGTACGTTTATAAGATATGGTCTGGCTCAGGTTAACGGCCTTGTTATACAGTTCCATGGCATCCACAAGTTTATCCGTCAAAACAAGAATGTTAGCCAAATCTCTTAAGGCATTCAGCTCTCCTTGTTTGTTTCCTATTTCCTGTTGGAGCTTAAGCGTCTTGTTCTGGTATTCCCATGCTTTATCGTAAGCCCCTTTTTTTGTGTAAATGCGGCCCATGTATTCATAATTATAACACAGTCCGGTTTTAAATCCAATTTCTTCGGCATACCCCAATCCTTTTAAACAATACTTCAAAGCATCACTGTAGTTGCTTTCCACAATATAAATATGAGCAATGTTGGAAGCAGCAATTGAGGCATCTTTATAGTTATTTTGACGCTCATCAATGAGAAAGCTTTTTTGATAGCATTCAAGTGCTTTGGGCCAGTTGCCATGATGTTCATATACTACGCCCAGATTGTTGAGTGTAAAAGACATGGCCTCTTCATCATTGATCTTGGTTGCTATTTCAAGAGCCAGTTCGGCGTATTGTAGTGCTAAATCATAATTGCCTATGTCGGCATAATTGGTGCCTAAACTGGCATAGTTGTAACAAATAGATGCACTGTCTTTTAATGCAATATTTATTCTAAGAGCTTGCTTTATGAATTTAGTAGCTTTGTCTACTTCACCTTGAAAATATTGTATTTTACCTATGTAATAGTAGTTTTTTGCAAGTCCTTTTTGGTTGTTAATGGATTGATTGATTAATAAGCTTTTGTTAGAATACTCTTGTACCTTACAGAACTCGGAAATTACATAATAATACATGGCCATTTGATCGTAATAATCTGCTTTCCCTTTTGGGTAATTTATTTCTTCTACAATTTCACCAGCTTCTTTAAGGTGCTTAAAGGCATTTTGTGGATTGATGTTTTGAAATGCTTCCGCAGCCGAATTTAAAAGGTCAACGCGCACACTATCTCTGATGGAGTGATTTGATAATTGCCTTTCAATGCTATCAATAGTTGATGATTGAGCCTGAGAAATAGGAGTAGACGTGATGTGAAAAAATATGCAAATAAAATAAAAAGCTACCCTCATGTAATATTATTTTCCAAGGCTAATATACCTAATTTACATCAACAATATTTGGCATGTAGATAAGTTTTTTGTTTTTGTATATAGGTGAAGGGTGTCTAACTCTTTAGTGTTAAGTGGCTTTATTTCGTACTATTTGGCAGATTGCACTATTCAATTTATAATTGGTCACTTCACTTTATTGGACTAAATTTGAATAAATAAGAATGTTGAAGTATTAGAGAATAGTAAATATATATGATCACAAGCACATTTATACCTGTTTTTAAAGCTGTTCTCAGCATATTTTTAATAGCCATAGCAAGTGGTGTATTGGTAAGGCGTAATATTATTAGGCAAAGTGATATTCAGAGTATGTCGCATATTACTATTGTGATATTGCTACCATGCCTTTTCTTTTCGAAGATCATTGGAAGTTTTGACCCAGCTAGTTTCGTGTATTGGTGGATTTTGCCCTTGGTGGCTTTTGTTATGATAGGTTTTGCTTTAGGTTTATCGTATTTATTCTTTTACAAAAAACGTAAACAAAAGAAGGCCATAATGGCAGTTGCATCTTTTATGAATGCCAATTACATGGTACTGCCTATTGCAACTATGTTATATGTTGAAGATTTGAATACATTTTTAACTTATTGCTTCATGTTTATTTTAGGTGTAAGCACTGCATTGTGGAGTGTAGGAAAGTACATGGTGACCTCTGGCGAAAATGAAAAGATCAGATTAAAAGAAATTGTGAATCCGCCATTAATTGCAAGTTTGGGTTCAATATTAATTGTTCTACTTGGTTTGGAGAATTACGTTCCTTCAGCTATTTTAATCCCTGTTGATTTCCTTGGGCAAGCTGCCATTCCTATTGCCACTATTGTATTAGGTGCTACATTGGGTTCTATCTCGGTAAGGCAAATGCCCTCCATTATCGATTCAATTAAGGTAGTGGGAATAAAGTTATTTTTAATGCCCGCCATTGTTATTGCTCTATTATATTGGACGCAATGGCTAAACACTTACCCTTTAATCGCCGACTTATTAGTATTACAGGCCTCGGTTGCCCCGGCTACTCTGTTAATTGTTCAGGTTCGTAAATATGGAGGTAATGCACAGGAGGTGGGTAGTATGATGCTAATCAATTATATCGTTTGTCTTTTAACGATACCCGCATGGCTTACTATTTGGCGTATGCTTATTGCTTCCTATTAATAGTGTAAGGAAACCAGCTTAATGCCAGTTTCCCTTTCAATTATTTTTAGTTTGAAGCTAGTTTAACTGGTTCGGCTTCCGAAATGTATTTTGGACAGACTTCACGAACTGCATCTTTTTCTGTTTTGCCTAACTTTTTATATTCTTTCCCAAACTTACTTTTGGCAATGTCGTTTCGCATTTCATTAAATGCTCGTAATACTTCATTTTGCACCAATAAGTAGGCGTGGTATTCGGTATCATTGGTGGTTTGAATCGAAATAATACCCTTACTAACTTCAGTGGGACCGAAGTACTTAATATTTTTACTTTCCTTGTCCGATAGCTGTAGTTTATCGTTAGGGTTTAAAATGAATTCTTTAGTTGCCTCAGTTAGGTTTCGTATGTCCATTTGGGATTTTTCGACCATTAGTTGATTATTGGAGTTAACCAATATTTCAAATACATTACGATCATGCTTAAGGGGCGTATCAATATCTGGTTTATCTTGATACGGGGGAAGAAGTGTACTTAATCCCTGATCTGTGTCCATTGTTGTTGATACCAAGAAGAATATTAGTAACAAAAACGCGATGTCGGCCATTGAACCGGCATTTACTTCAGTAGTTTCTCTTTGTTTCATAATAGATCATTTAATTATTTATTAATAATTAATGACCCTGCATAATATGATTCCGAAATTGACACCATTAATATACAAAAAAAATAACAGTTTACACTTTATGTGGTCAATTAAATTTATGATCAACTATCTTATTGTGCCCAGAATAAGATTGGTTAAAAAGAATTAAGCTGCTTTCTGCAAAAACTGGAATCTCAGGTTCATTTTGTCGTAATTTGGCGTTAGTTTTCTTGAGTAAAAGGTAGCGCGTGCTGCATATTTATTACCTTTGTACGCTAATTTTGAAATATACAATAAGTGAATCATCTTTCCGTCAATCATATAATCATTCGCTATCGATTAGCCATTTTAGCTGCTGTCGCTTTTTTAACTTTGTTTTTTGGTTTTCAGGCTAGTAAAGTAACCTTGGATTATAAGTTAGCCCAGCTTCTTCCAAAAACAGATTCAACGTTTATTGAATACGAGAATTTTAAGAAAATATATGGTGAGGATGCTAAGCTCATACTGTTAGGAATTAATGATTCTACAATTCTTGAACTTGATAAGTTTAATGCCCTTTATGACCTTACTGAAGCTATTGCTGCTATTACTGTTTCAGGCGATGATGGTGAGCAAATAGTAGGTGCTAAAAGTGTATTGTCTTTAAGTAGAATAAGTGAGTTAAATAGGGTGAATGATAAGTTAGAGTTAAAAACTTTATTTCCTCAAAAACCTAGCTCTCAATATCAATTGGATAGTATTTTAGGCATCGTTGATAAACAATTGTTTTATAAAGACCTATTATTTAAGCAGACAGATAGCTCGTTTGTGACCATATTGAGTATTACTCTTCGCAATGATATGGTTAATTCAAAACGGCGAATTGCCTTTGTGAATAATGTATATGAAACTACCGAATTGTTTAGTGAAAAAACGGGGGTTGATGTGCATTACTCGGGGCTGCCATATATCCGAACACGTGTAATGGATAAAGTAAGAGGCGAGTTGAGCCTTTTTATTATTTTGGCTGCTATTGTATTGGCCATTATACTGTATCTGTTTTTCCGCTCGTTTAAAATAGTTGGAACATCCCTCTTGGTTGTTGGTATTTCAGTTATTTGGGTATTTGGTTTTATTGGTTTGTTTGGTTTTAAAATAACAGTACTAACAGGATTGATCCCCCCACTAATCATCGTTATTGGAATACCCAATTCCATTTTCATGATTAATAAGTATCATCAGGAATGCAGTAATCATGGAAATCAATGGGCCGCATTGGAGCGAATGATAAAGAAAATTGGCGGAGTTATTTTCTTGACCAATCTAACTACAGCTTCTGGTTTTGCTACATTCATACTTACTAGTTCTACCATTTTGGTTGAATTTGGAATTATAGCAGCGATTAATATTATCTGCCTGTTTTTTATTTCCATCACCATTTTTCCAATCATAACAAGCTTTCAGAAAATGCCATCTGCAAGGCATATCAAGCATCTGGAGAATAAATCGTTAAATTCATCAATTAAATGGTTAGTGATAACCGCCATGAAGAATAGGCGATGGGTATATGTTGGTACGTTGTTTTTAGTACTATTTAGTGCATTGGGTATTAGTTTAATAAAAACATCGGGTAATGTCGTTGATGATATTCCTAAGAGTGATGCTATTTATCAGGATCTTCTCTTTTTTGAAGAACAGTTCAAGGGCGTATTGCCTTTCGAAATTGTGATAGACACTAAGGTAGAGAATGGTGTTTTTAGAGAAGGGGGAAAAACCTTGTATAAAATGCGACGTTTAGAGAAGGTTTTAGCTCGCGATTCTTTGTTTACGCCTTACTTTTCGAAACCGTTATCTATTAATGATGGGGTGAAATATATCTATCAAGCCCATATGGGAGGCGATCCTAAGTTTTATAATGTGCCGTCACCTAGTAAATTGACCGGGCTAAAAAAGTATTTCTCAAGCGAATCATCGGAACATTCTGAGAGTTTAAGTGCTTTTATCGATTCATCAAAACAGATAACACGGATGACGGTTAAGATGGCGAATGTTAATACCGATCAGATTCAAAGTATAAAAGATTCACTTAGGATAAAGGTTGATAAAATATTCAGCCCAGCCGATTATAAGGTGAGTTTTACTGGTACAAGTTTAGTGTTTTTAAAAGGAACCAATTTTCTTATACGCAACTTATTTGTGAGTCTGGCCATAGCCATTCTGTTAATATCGGTTTTTATAGCTTTCATGTTTCGATCTTTCCGAATGGTTTTTATATCACTTATCCCTAATATAATTCCATTACTTTTTACCGCTGGAATTATGGGTTATTTTGGTATTCATATAAAACCATCCACTATATTGGTATTTAGCAT
Source organism: Carboxylicivirga fragile (assembly GCF_050589805.1). NCBI lineage: Bacteria > Pseudomonadati > Bacteroidota > Bacteroidia > Marinilabiliales > Marinilabiliaceae > Carboxylicivirga > Carboxylicivirga fragile. The sequence goes on from NZ_JBNGOY010000050.1 coordinate 36,244, forward strand.
TGCCTTTGGTATTTCAATTGATGATAGTATTCATTTCTTGGCCAAATATCGTCAGGAATTAAAGATACATGGAGGACGTATTAAGTTTTCGGTGGTCGAAGCTATAAAGGAATCGGGGGTGAGCATGATTTATACATCTATTGTTTTATTCTTTGGATTCTCCATATTTACAGCTTCAAGTTTTGGTGGTACTATAGCCCTGGGTTTATTGGTGTCATTAACTTTATTAGTGGCAATGTTAACCAACTTGATATTGTTACCTGCAATGCTTTTGTCATTAGAGAAGGCCAAGCGTAAAGAAGAAAAAAAGATTAAAAAGAAGAAATGATATACTACTGGTTAAGATATACAATGCCCATTGCATTAAGGCTTTATTTTAAACATATCTTTTTTGTTCATCGACATAAGATTCCTAAAAAAGGACCAGTCATATTAGCCTCGATGCATCCAAATTCATTCATTGATGATTTTGTGATTGGTATTTTTGCAGGACGCAAACTAAGGTTTCTTGCCAGGGGAGATGTATTTGCTACTAAGCTCGCACGTGTTTTATTGGAATCAATGCGCGTATCGCCTGTTTATAGAGCCATGGATAACACGCAGGATGTAAAGAAGAATTTGGAGGCTTTTGATATTTATACGCAAACATTGAAATATAATGGCACCTTATTAATTCATTCCGAGGGAGTATGTGTTGTTGAGAAACGCGTGCGTAAACTTAAGAAAGGAACGGCTCGAATTGCCTTTAAAGCTGAAGAAGAAAATGATTTTAAGCTGGGGGTACAGATTGTTCCGATCTCTTTAAATTATACCAATGGGCCAAAAATAAGAGAAACATTAATGGCACAATGTGCCGATCCCATTTTGGTGAGTGATTATAAAGATATCTACCTTGAAAATCCAGCAAAGGCGGCAAAAGCCCTGAATGATGATTTATACGCAGCGCTTAATGAAGGGGCCGTTGTTATTGAATCTAAAGAGTGTGAAACCACGGTAGAACAGTGTTTCGAAATTGCTCGAAATAACAAGTTAGTGGGGGCTCTACCTATTGCTAATGCCAACCCTGTGCCATTTCAGATTGAGAATAAAATAAGTTCACATATTAATCAACTCTTTTCAGATTCAAAAGAGCAGTATAAGGAACTAAAAGAAAAAGCTCAAGTTTATTTTGATTTGTTAGGTAAGTATAGGATTACCGATCGGGAAGTGGCCTGTGATAAAACTTCATACTATCTTAAGGCATTGCTTTTAGTGGTTGTGTTACCCATTTTTTCTCTTGGCTACTTAGCCAATGTTTTACCTGTTTATTTAGGCCGTAAGGTGGCAGATAAAGTCGTGAAAACACGTGAGTTTTATGGTTCGGTTTACGTTGGAGCCAATTGGTTGTTTGTACAGCTGTATTACCTTGTTTTATTCATATTAGGAGGGGTGTTTGCAGGACTTATGGGGCTTTTATTGGTGTTGAGTATTGCTGTTATAGGGTTCTGGTCGGTACTATTACGCGATCAATATTTGCTGTTTTTTGAACGCTTTAGGTTCAATAAGTTCAAGTCGAAACATACAGCTGATTATAAACAGGCTAAGCTGTATAGAGATGAACTGTCTAAGCTTCTTGGATAGTTGAGTAAGAGTATTGTAGTATTATAGATAGGCAGATTAAATTCATTTAATTGCTTTTTTGATTAAAAACAATAATTACTTTTGTTTACTAATAAAAAGATAAAATAATTTTGGCAGATAGTGTAGTTTGGATAACAGGAGCTTCGTCGGGAATAGGTGAAGAATTGGCATACGCATATGCAAGAGAAGGTGCAAGGCTGGTTCTGACAGCGCGAAGAGAAGATAAACTTAATTTGGTACGAGAGAAGTGTCTTTCGTATACAAAAGAATGTTTTGTATTCCCTGCCGACCTGTCATCAACAGATCAGTTAGAAGACTTAGTTGATAATGTCATAAAACAAACTGGAACCATTGACGTTTTAGTTAATAATGCTGGAATAAGCCAACGTTCCTTAGCCCATGCAACGCCTCTCGAAAATGATCGAAAAATTATGGAGATAAATTTCTTTAGTGCAGTAGCATTAACGAAGTTGGTTTTACCATACATGATTAAAAATAGAAGTGGTCATATAGTTGCCATCAGCAGTATAGTTGGAAAGTTTGGTTTTCCATTACGTAGTGCCTATTCTGCGGCAAAGCATGCCTTGCAAGGTTTTTTTGAGTCTTTAAGGGCAGAACTTAAGGCAGATAATATAAAAGTAACCATTGTGTCTCCGGGGAGAATTAAAACCGAGGTATCGAAAAATGCGTTAACAAAAGAAGGTGTTGCGCATGGTGAAATGGATCCAGGACAGGATAAAGGAATGCGAGCAGATGTGTGTGCAAACATTATTCTCAAAGCGATTAAAAAAGAGAAGAAGGATATTTTAGTGGGTGGTAAGGAATTGTTAATGGTTTATATTTACAAGTATTTACCAGCTCTATATAATCGTATTGTAACTAAAGTAAGTAGTAAATAATATAATCCTATGGTCAAAACTATAAGCGGGATTCAACAAATTGGTGTTGGAGTAAAAGATGCTCAAGAAGCATGGAAGTGGTATCGCACCCAATTTGGAATGGATATTAATGTTTTTGAAGATACTGCGGTGGCTGAGATTATGCTTCCTCATACCGAAGGTAAGACCAGGGAACGTTACGCTGCTTTAGCCGTTAATATGGAGGGTGGCGGAGGTTTTGAAATATGGCAGCACACAGGTATTGAACCTAAAGCGCCCAATTTTGAAGTCCAGTTAGGCGATTATGGTATATTTATCACTAAAATTAAAAGTCGCGATATTGAGAAATCGTATCGAGTACATAAAGAGCGCGGCTTGAATATACTTGGTGAGCTTTACAAAGATCCGAGTGGGAATGATCATTATTTTATCAAAGATCCCTACAATAATATCTTTCAGATTGTAGCTGAGCCAGTTTTTTATAAGAAACAAAAATCAGTTACTGGAGGAACCAATGGTTGTTTAATTGGCGTATCAGATATTGAGGCAGCCATGAAGGTTTATTCCGATATTCTACAATACGATGAAGTGGTTTATGACAAGGAAGATGTGTTTGCCGATTTCGCACAGCTACCAGGAGGTGATCAGAAATGTCGTCGTGTGTTACTTAAGCATAAAGAAACAAGAACAGGCACGTTCAGTCGTTTATTTGGCCCCACACAAATTGAATTGGTAAAAGTATATGATCGTGAACCTCGTAAAATATTCGAAAACAGAATATGGGGTGAGCTAGGATTTATCCACTTGTGTTTTGATATTACGGGTATGGACTTTTTGCGTGAAGAATGCAAATCCAAAGGTTTTGCGTTTACCGTTGATAGTGCTGATAGTTTTGATATGGGTGTGGCAGCTGGCCATTTCTCTTATATCGAAGATCCAGATGGTACGCTCATTGAATTTGTAGAAACACATAAATTACCAATCATTGAAAAGTTTGGCTGGTACATGAATCTTAAAGGGAGAGATCCAAAGAAGAGTCTGCCGAATTGGATGGTTAATACACTTGCTTTTAATCGCATTAAGGATAAGTAGAATATTCTTTGAAATAAAATACAAGGCCATTTCTCATTTTACTCTGAGAAATGGCTTTTTTATAACAACTTCACTAAGTTTTTATTTTGAGATCTAACCTCCTCTTAAAAGGAGTTTGTTATTGGCGTGAAGATTGTTTTAGAAAGGGTATGCTTTGTTGTGCATGAAAAAAGAGATGTGTGAATGTTAGTTGGTATTGTAAGATGATTGTTCAGGGATGAGGAATTCTATTTGCTTGGTTAATAGAATTTAATTACACTAGAGTGCAAAATTATTTAACACTATGATTGACAAAGTTAAATATTGTTTATAATTTGTGTGTGCATTATAAACCAATTTACCATGTCGTCAAAATCAAACCTATCTATTTCAGATCACCTTTTGAAAGGTGATGGCATCATTCCCTATTTATTAGAGCACACAAAAGGAGGAGAATTTCAATCTTCTTATCCTGATTCTGTCATCATACATTATACGGCAGGCGGCAGTGCTGAATCATCGGCTCGTCATTTACGAAATAAAGACGTTAAAGCATCGGCACATTTGGTTATTGGCCGCGCTGGAGAAATATACCAGATAGTGCCCTTTAATTATCAGGCTTGGCATGCCGGTAAAAGCAAATATGGTTCGCGTGTTGGGTACAACAAGTTTTCCATAGGTATTGAATTGGATAATGCCGGCGTATTAACCAAGGCAGGTACTGAATATGTATCATGGTTTGGTAAAAAATATCAGCAGAATGATGTACTTCAAGCGCGTCATCGCAACGAACAGGATTTAAAATATTGGCACCTCTATACACCTGAGCAGATAGCGGCTTGCGAACGAGTTGTTAAGTTACTTATTGAAAATTACGGAATAAAGGAGATATTAGGTCACGAAGAAATAGCACCGGGAAGAAAACAAGATCCTGGACCAGCATTTCCTTTGGATCGATTTAGAAATAGGCTTTTGTTCGAAGATAGAGCCGATGATGAAACACCCTTAAAAGGTAAAAACTATAAAGTTACAGCAAGTCAATTGAATATTAGGGAAGGTGCTGGCGGACAGTTCAAAAAGGTGGCTCAACCTTTAAAAAAAGGTAGCGAGGTAACCATTCTGGAAGAGAAAGATGGCTGGTGTAAGGTAAAAACAACGATTACTGGTTGGGTTAGTAAAGGGCATCTAGATATTTAGTCATATGCAACGATTTCTTTTGTTAATAGTAATTGCAGGTATCGTTTTCTTGCTGGTACTCTTTGTTAATCGACCCGATTTAATTGAAAACATCTGGATTTGGTTGGTGGGATTGGCGGGCAGCATCGTAAAATCCTTTCAATTAATAATCGACTTCTTTAAAGATCGATTTGGTAACGCGACAACTGACACGGATCAGAACAAAAATGGAAATAAGAGTAATACATCTAATGGTCGTGAATCAAGTAAAACAGATGCGACCATTGAAGCTTTTAAGGGCACTACCATTACCGTATTGCGTATTTCAGATGATGAGGAAACGACCATCGGTTTGTTGTACATTGATTCAAGCTTTTATTGTTATACACTCGAGGATACTTATAATGAGGTTAAAATAAAAGGGCAAACGCGCATACCTGCAGGTACCTATAATATTGATTTTCTGAGGCAGGAAACACCGCTTACTTTAAAGTACAGAGAAAGGTATCCCGACTGGTTTAATTTTCACTTACACATTCAGAATGTACCAGGATTTACAGGTATTTATATTCATAGTGGCGGCAATCATCAGCATACCGAAGGGTGTTTGTTAGTCAGTAATAGTTTGTCTGTTGGAACTGATAATTCGTACTTAACCAATTCGAGAACAACCTTTAAGAACTTGTATAAATATTTGGAGGAGCGTTTGACTAATAAGCATAAGCTTAGAATTATTATACGAGATGAAAACTGGATCAAAGAACTAAATCATTAATCATGGCTACTAAAGAAATCAACTATACCGATCAAATTGCTAGCACTTTGCGAGAAAAGAAAAACTTAAATCGCCTTTTAGTTGGTGCAGTGCTTTTTCTTGAGCTTATCATTTTTATTGGTGTTGTGCTAACGGCACGGGTCTATTATTGCGATGATACACAGCATTTCAAAGACATTTTCTACGTCATAGCATTGTCATTAATCTTAATTTGGTTTGGCATTTTTGTCGCTTATCTCACATGGGCTATCTACTTTTATAACATTAACCTTGGGCTTACAAATCAATCGTGGGCTGAGTTAAGACAACGTATAGCTGAATCGCCCGAACTGGAGCTGAAAGAACCAAGAGTGAATCCACACGCCAACGAAACTTTAGGCTTGCCTAAAGGCACCATTAGGGGGATGGTAGCAATCACTCTTTTAATTGGTGGTTTGTCCATGGCCATTGCCTCCTTAGGTTATGACTCAGAACTTAAACAAGATTCGTTTTTTATCGATCATTTCGACTTTTTTAAGACTGCTTTTTTAATGATGATTGCCTTTTATTTTGGTAATAAATCATTGGAGCTTATTGGTTATAAAAGTTCTAAAGTGATTGGTGCAAATACCACCCAAGCTCAATCACAAAATGCAACTGCTGGCAGTGAATCTGAGGTGCCGATGTCTACAGTTAGCAATGGTGCAAGCGGAATGAAAAATAATTTATTGAACGACGTATCTGGTGAAAGTAATATTGAGGATTCAGCTACTTCGCCAAAAGATCAGGAAGATTTTAATGTTGATAACGCACAAGGTTAATGCTTCGATTTAAACAAATAGCGTTTGTGTTATTAGCAACAAGCATGTTGTTGGCTTGTAAGCGCGAAAAAAGGTGGTTGGTCATCAGTAAAATAAAAAGTACAGCTAAACTAGCCACAACACAAACCACGATTGATAAAGTTGTGATTGGTAACAAGCAACGAAAAGCTTTTGGTTTGGTGCGTATAAGCAGTTCTGATTTTGTTGCATATTCCGAAGCAACTGTCTTAACAGGAATTGATCTGACCAAACTCGATCGAAAAGACGTTGAAATTGATGGGGATGTGATAGAGCTTAAACTGCCTGCGGTTGAAGTATTAGATTTTAACTACCCTTTTGAGAAGTTTGAAATTGATCATCATCTTTCCAATAATAAATTCATGAGTACCATTGATGTGATTGATATGGAGTCGTTTTTCAGACAGGCTGAGAGTGATATTCGTGAGCATTTGAAATACATGGGAATTACAGAACAAACAGAGGAGAACACACGGAAAATGTTGGAAGGGCTCTTGAAAAACATGGGTTATAAGGAAATTTATATAGAATTTAAGAATGATTCGACTGAACTAATTCCTAAAATAAACTGGGACAAATACCTTAACAGTAATGATTAGTTTATTCTCAAAAGGGTTTTCGTTTTTGCTTCAAGTAATACTTGTGGTGGCTGTGGTATTGCTGTTCTCGTGGTTCGACCCATTTGACCTGTTGGCACCAACTAAGACAAAACTAAAAAATACACCTATACAGGTTGAAAGCATAAAGGAGATTGGGAAACTCATTACTGCTGAGTATTATGGCGAGGTCATTGCCTCATTGGGTGAGGTAGTGGATCAAGAAAATAAAAAAGATACCGAGCTTTTTAGCCTAGGAATTAAAGATGTACATGCTGAATTTACGGATTGTTTAGCGACTCTGTCTCTGCTAGATTTTAAAAACAAGGGCGATAATTGTTATGAGGAATTTTTGAAGTTAAATACTTTTTTACACCGAAGTCCTTTGTTTGAGCGTTATTTATATTTCATCTTCGATAATATAAGCGGTAGAACGTATAAAGTCTCCGAATTAAATCAGGAGCTCGGTTCAGGTAAAAAAGAAAGACTTTTCAGGCGATTACAGGATATGGAGTTGCTAAATTTACACGGACGATTTTTTAGAGATATTAAGACCAAAATAATATCTTAGAAAAATGAGTACACAGAAAAAGTATTACAGT